>MWBZ01000076.1 GCA_002069765.1 bacterium ADurb.Bin243 | reverse complement strand
GCGGGCTCAACCAAATTCGGCCGCCCTCAAAAACGCAAGCGTTTTTGGGGCGCCCGAACTTCGCCAACGCGCGGGGCGTTGTGCGAAAGCCCCCTTGCCCGGCCCTATTTCAATACATCCTTGTTCTCAGCCCGCGGGCTGATGCCCGCAGGGCTTCGAAAATATTGAATAATTAATCCATAACAAGAACGGATTGCCATTAAAGCTAACTCGTTTTCGCGGCGCGCTCGGTTGCACCTCGCACTCGCCGCGAAAAATAAATTGACAAAATATTAAATTCAAGTTATGATAATGCTTGAAATAATTTATATAGGTGATCGATATGAAAAGAATTTTATTTATTGTTATTATATTTTGCTTAATAAGCACTCAAAGCTGCTATGCAAATACGATAGAAATTCAAGTTTTATATAATTTATCAGACAAACTCGAATATTCAACCGATTCTATAAATAAACTAAAAATTTTAAGTGCTGAATTTATTGAAATTAATAAATCACTACTGTCCAAAATAAGTTAAAAGTCTCCAATCGGTTCAAAGTTTAATATAGTTTTCGAGTAGTAAAAATAGGTCTTTGAAAAACACCCCTTGTTTTTATTTAATGCTGTCCAAAAAAATCAAAACGCCAGTTTTAATTGCTCATGCTCAGGTTCTGGAGGCGGTTGAAATGGATTGTTTAACCATTCGCCTAAAGGCCTGTAAACAAGCAGGTTAAATCGAAGCATCGTAACCAGATTCGATAAAGACCAATTAAAACTCGACTTCAGTTTCAGATACTTCAGCATCAGTATCGCTATGAATGCTGTCCAAATTTGCGTTAAAACCGCATTTTTGCTGGTGCCTATAAAAGTCTTGATCTTTAAGTTCTGTTTTATGGTTTTGAAGAAAATTTCAATTTGCCAGCGTTCTTTATAGATAGCTGCGATTGTTGCCGGGCTCAGCTTTGTATGGTTCGTTAAAAACACCATTATCTCGTTCTTTTCATCGTTCCAGACTTCGATCCGTCTAAGCAAATAAGGACAACTCTTGATTGAATAAAAGCCATCGAGCTCTATGAGCTGGTCTTTCAATATATCGCTTGTTTCAGGAACAGCCATCTCTTTAACTACGCTGTATCGAGCATTTTCTTTCTGCCTGGTCACGAAATAAACCTTTTTTCGTGTCCATTCGGCAAAAAGGCCATAATCGGTATAACCTTTGTCCATGGCGATTATGGCGCCGGGTTCAAAATCGAGCATTCTAGCGACATTTATTTCATGGACGTTGCCTTCGGTTATGTTCAAAAAAGTAGGCAAATAACCGTCATGATCAAGAACCATGTGAATTTTTACGGCCCCTTTGGTTGTCCTGAATTTAGCCCAATCGAACATCGATAGGCTAAGATCGATGACCGAAGCATCCAGACTATAAAGCGGATTCTTAAACCTGAACTTTCGTCTAGTGCTTCCGGCCATAGCCGAACATTTATCAAGCAAGCAATAGAAGAGTTTTTCAAACATCGCAACCGGCCTTGTTTTATTAGCATAGGCCAGAGTTGATTTAGCCGGAGCGCCTTTCAATCCCAGATGGTTTAACTTTCCACAGCAACTGGCGAGACCACCTTCAATTTCTCTGAGCGAGTTAGCCTTGCCAAGCTGGCCAAACATCATTGCCGCCAGGTGATCTCTTGCCGAATATCCCTTGGCGTATCGCTCCGCTCCCGTTTCAACAACAATTTTATTAAGATCGTTCCTAGAAATTTCTTGCAAAATTTGAGCAAAAATGCTAATATTAGTCTTACAAAACATGATTTACCTCTTATTTTTTTGGTATAGCATTATATCATAAAATAAGAGGTTTTTTTCTAAAATTTTGTTTCACTTCAAATTCTATTTTGGACACGAGTGATTTGAATTAATAATTAAAGTAGGATTATTTAAATGAGAAGTATATCCAAAAGTTGATCTAGCAACTTGATCATAATATTCTAAATCAAAAGATTTAGGAATAAGATATGCAATATATTTTTCATTATCATTCAATACAAACGTATTTATTATTTTAGAATAATGATTAGATTCGTCAATACTTAATTTAAAAGAATTTCTATTGCTTAAATTAACTTTAAATTCAACGAATCCCCATCTATCGGTGGCAGTAGAATCGTTGTTGTAAGTAACAGTCGCGTTAGGTATAGGTGAATCATTTAAAATATCTTTAACATACAAATTCAACGTTTTTTCATGTCTCGGTTTTTCATTTTGAGGTTTTTCATTTTGAGGTTTTGAAACGGTTGGTTTAGCATTAGGATCGTATCCGGGAACGTAGGTTTCTTTATTTGTCGTTGAATCTCTATATCCAATAATTTGTTTAGTTTGAAAATCATAAATTGGGATTGGAACGTGTTGTTTTAAACCAGAACCTCCACGAGGAATAAGGCGCATAGACTTTGGATGTTTTTCGTCTATAGGAATATAAATCACCTTCGGGCCCAATCTCGGACTTTCTTCCGTTTCCTCGGCGGCGGCGATTTGCACGGGAGTGGTGCTTATGCTTTCTATAAAATATTCTAGACTATTGCTTTTAACTTTTTTACTTTTATTAATTCCATCATATCCAGTAACAACACAAGAAACAAATATTTTCTTGTCTTTTTCATCAGGAACGGGTATCTCCCTTTTATTTTTAAATCCCGATACGATTTTATTATCTATGAACCAATCGATCCTATCTTTATTAATGGCAATATTATTAAGAAACGGGCCGTCTTCATCTTTGCGCTTATAATCGATCTTGATTTTATCGCCATCTTGAAAAACTTTCACGTTAGAAATTTCAGGGGGATTGTTATGAGTAAAGTAAATAAAGCCATAATACATAGAAAAACAGAGGCCAATAATAACTATTGAACCCCAAAATAGATATTTAATGTCTCCCATCCGGCTGTATGAAGTATCTTTTGCTGTCATAATACGCTCACGAAAGAAAAATTGATAAAATACTCAGAAAAAATATCGAGCGGCTTCTTCGATATGTGATTTGTTTAAATAGTTCAACCCGGTAAAAGTTTTTCATCATCAAAATTACGTTCGGCTTTTTGTATAACTTCATATTTTTCACCGATAATTTTTCTGAAATTTTTCGAAATCACGTTCCAGTCAAGAACGTCAATCCTGTAAGGCAGATCTGATTCTTCGAATGCCTCTTTGATATCTATAATTTTCTTCGAATCGATTTTTTCTTTTCCGACAATCGCCAGATCGAGGTCTGAATATTTTTTGGCTTTCCCATTGCATCGCGAACCAAATGCCCTAACTTCACATTCCGGCACGAAACGCGCTAGAATGTCGAGAATAATTTCAAAATGTTTATCTGAAACGTCAATCATTTTTCTTCTCGATAGCTTTTAAAAACATTTTTGCATCATTATGAAATTGTCTGGCGGATTTAAAAATTTCAGCGGAGATCAGTTCGTCGTAAGTATGCGAAGTTTTATTTCTTAATTCGTGGTAAGCGAGCCATCTGTCAAAATCTTCTATTAATAAATTTTCCAAGGCGTAGCGAAACAACTGTTTTCTCGTTATTCCGGCGGTGAAACTTTCGCTGTGATTTATATCGAGCCAGCGTTTCATGAATTTCCAGCATAACTCGTAAGTAAATTCAAAGTTTTGAATCACTCCGGCCTTGATGACATTTATTTCGTTCTTAGTGAATTTTTCGCTATCTATAAAACGATCGGCTACGTCGAGCGCGCTTTCTAAAGAGGCGACCGCGTCAGACAGGCTGCTTAAGTCGAGAGCCATTTTTCACCTCAATAATATTTCGAGCTTATATTATCCTACACTAAAAATGGATTTTTTTCAAGTTCTTTATCAGACTGCGTGAAATCATTTTTTAAATATAAATCTTAAAAATCTTAAAAGTTTTGACATTATTTTGCCGTTGTGATAAAATCCCTAAAAAAAACGAGTTTATTTTACGCCCATCAGTTTATTTTTTATGATCTTTATTTATTGGAGGACATTTCACCATGCAGGTTTTATCGAACTTTTTTAAATTCAGCGAACGAAATACCGATCTTAGCACAGAAATAAGGGCCGGGCTTACAACCTTTCTCACGATGGCTTATATCCTTTTCGTAAACCCCATGATATTAAAAGCCGCCGGAATTCCCCCGGACGCATGCATGGTGGCCACCGCCGTAGCGGCCGGAATTTCATCCATACTAATGGGTTTATTCGCTAATTTTCCGCTGGCTCTGGCGTCCGGAATGGGCTTAAATTCTATGCTGGTTTACATAGTGGTAAAAGGCGGGTATTCATGGCAGGTCGGAATGGGACTGGTTTTTCTCGACGGACTCGCGGTGCTTTTACTGGTTTTACTCGGCGTGCGTGAAACTGTAATGAACTCTATACCGGCTGAGATTAAACACGCGATCGCCGCCGGCATAGGGCTTTTTCTGACCTTCATAGGTTTTTTCAACGCCGGATTCACGGCGGTAAATCCTATTTCCATGCAACCCGAAGCCGCCACTCTAAATACCGCGGGAACTCTGGTGGCCGGACTGGGAATGATCATAATTTCGGTTCTCGTGACGCTTCGAATCAAAGGCGGAATACTCATAGGAATTATATTAAATACTATTTTAGCGCTTGCTTTCGGAGTAGCTAAACTGCCCGAACATTTTTTCGCGGCGCCTGATTTTTCACTGATAGGCGCGCTCGATATCCCGGGAGCTTTAAAGCCGTCATTGATAGGATTTTTTATAAGTTTCATAATAGTGGATTTCTTCGATACGCTGGGTTCGGCTACGGCGGTAGGTTATCAGGCGGGTTTAGCCGGCAAGGAAGGAAAGATCGAAGGAATAGGTAAAATATTGGGTATCGACGCGATCGCAGCCTCCATAGGCGGTTTCTGCGGAGCCAGTTCGGTAACGGCTTATATAGAATCGGCGGCGGGGGTATCTGAAGGCGGCCGTACCGGTATGACGGCGATCACTACTGGGGTCTTTTTCTTTTTAAGCGTTTTCTTCGCGCCGATAGCGCTTGTGGTCCCAAAAGAAGCCACCGCTCCCGCGTTAATAATAATAGGTTTTATGATGATGGAAGGATATTCGAATATAAAATTCAACGAGTTTGAAACCGCTATTCCGGCTTTTTTAACCATGATTACTATGCCTTTCACATATTCCATATCGCACGGCGTCGGATACGGAATAATATCTCACGTACTTCTTAAAATGGCCGCGGGCAAAAGCCGCGAAGTTCATCCCGTCATGTACGCTTCAGCCGCGGTATTCATAATTTCTTTCGCCTTACTTTAAATAAAAAAAACGGACATGCCAATTAATAATTTAAGTTTAAATAAACGCTTGATATTATTACCGCGCTATGGTAAAATAAATTAAACCATATTTTCCAGGTATCGTTTTTTAGAGGTTAACCGTTGTAATGTTCAATCAAGACGGCTATAGCAACGCGCAAAAGCCTGAAGAGAATTCCCAGGACCTATACGGCCTGATATTCAAACACTTTGACGACCCTGTTTTTATAGCCGACGGTTATTTAAAGCTTATTGAAACTAACCCTGCCGGATGCGGCCTTCTCGGGTATGGCCCCGAAGAAATTCAGGGTATGGATTTCATGGATTTAATTCATCCTCAAGACCATTTCCTGCTGGAATTTTCAAATATTAAAGAACCGGGCGGAAAAAAAAGTAAAGCTTACAGGGTCCGTTTATTAAAAAAAGACGGAACGGCCGTAAATTCAAAGTTATTTTTCGACGTATATCAGGACGATCTTGTAACAGTTTCGTGCCGGCAATTTTCAAACATTAATTCTTCAGATTATTTCAATCAATATGCCAATTTAAAAGACCCCTTCAGAACTTCTATAGACGCTCTGCCACTGTGGATCTCATGCATCGATACCACTGGAAAATATTTTTTCGCCAACAGGCATTACTCTAATACCTTTAAAATTCCTCTGGAAAATATCATAGGACATTACTACAAAGAATTTTTCCCGGCCGGGCTTTATGAAAAACATAAAAAACTGGCTGAAGAATGCATGGGCAGGGGAGCCACCGTTACTTTCGAAGACGAATCCGATTTCGGCAACGGTTTCAAACCTTGTCTTTACGGCATATACACGCCTTTATTCGACGAAGACAATGCCGTGTTCGGAATGAGCGTGGCTGTTTTCGATATTTCCGAAAGAAAAGAGCTCGAACTTCGAGTTAAAAAGGCTTCAGCCGATCTCAAGGAAAGCGAGGCAAAATTCAGGGCTCTCGTAGAAAACTCGGTCTGCGGAATCGGAATATCCTCCGCAAATAAAATAATTTACGCCAACGACACGCTCATGAAAATGTACGGTTACGACGACTTTAAAGAATTTTCATCGAGAGACCTCATCGACTACCTTACGCCGGAATCTAAAAACTACTTAAAAAACTGGCGCGATAAAAAGCGGCTAGGCGAAAAAGTCCCCAAAGAGTTCGAAGTCGAAATAATTCACACGGACAAAAGCGTAAAAACGCTTTTAATAACCGTGTCTGAATTAAAAATTAAAAATGAAACATTTTATGAAAGCGCATTCATAGATATCACCGAAATAAAAAAAAGCGAAGAGCGCATAAAAGAAATTGCCGGCCGTTATGAATGTATAGTCGCGGCTTCAGGCCAGATAGCATACGATTACAACGTAATAACGGGTGAAATATCGTGGGGCAGCACCATAGAAAAAATCCTCGGCTACAGCCTCGCTGAAATAAGCTACGGATTCAACCAGTGGTCGGCCCTGCTGCATCCCGACGACAAAGCCGAAACTCTTAAAAAATTAAGCGAATCGGAAACGGAATGCTCTTTATTCGACACGGAATACCGCTTAAAGCACAAAAACGGATATTACGTATGGGTAAGGGACAGGGGATTTTTTCTCCCCGACGGTTCCGGAAAAGCGGTACGGCAGCTTGGAATGATCGAAGATATAACGGCGCGCAAAAACGCTATGGAAGCTATAATTCAGGCAAGGGAGCAGGCGGAATCGGCGGGAATGGCCAAAAGTCTTTTTATAGCCAATATGAGCCATGAAATACGCACGCCCATGAACGGCATATTAGGCTTTGCTAATTTATTGAGTTCGAGCGGCCTTACGCCGAGGCAAAATGAATTCAATAACATAATAAAAACGTCATGCGAACATCTTCTGGGATTGGTTGACGATATACTCGATTTTTCAAAAATCGAAGCTAATAAATTAAAATTAGAAGCCAGCCCTTTCGATATAAGGACCGTTTTAGATAATTCAATAAAAACGATTTCCGCTCAGGCTGAATTAAAAAAGCTGAAAATTGAAACTTTCGTGGACGAGCGGATAAATTATCTTATCAACGGCGACGAGCATAGAATCAGGCAAATTCTCGTTAATTTGCTTACAAATTCAGTAAAATTTACTTTTTCAGGTAAAATAGGCGTTAAAATATCACAGGTATCTTTAATCGAAGGTATTTCAACTTTTTCGCTAACAGTTTACGACACCGGAATAGGAATTCCAGGCGAAAAAATCGGCGAAATTTTTGAAATGTTCCACCAGCTCGACGAATCCAGCACCAAACGCCACGGCGGATCGGGCATCGGCCTTTCGATAGTAAAAGGCCTGGCTGATCTTATGGGCGCTACGATCAGCGTGGAAAGCGAAATTCAAAAAGGCAGCAGTTTTACGGTAACGCTTCACTGTGGCGTGGTATATAAATAATTAAAAAACATTTAATAAATTATGGCAGACGGCAACGTAAAAAAAGATATGTTAAATAAAAACTCTTTATGCGGCGTTTATAGAATGATTTTCGAACGCTCCAGGACAGCCGTTTTCATCACGGACCGCTTTTTTTGTATATCCGAAGCGAACGCGGCCGCGGAAAAACTTTCAGGATACGGCCCCGGCGAAATAAGCTCGATGAAATTAAGTGAAATGATCATTGCCGAAGGCCCATCTTCACAAATCTTTAAGGGCGATAACGCTTTTACGGACGAAGGCTCGTCCTTCGCGGCGCGCTTAATAAAAAAAGATAAAACGGCGGTTGCCGCCGAAATAAGCGTTAAAAAAATTTCCGGCGGCATTTTTATCGTCAGCGCCGATATTTCAAAAATTAATAAAACGGACGATAGCCCTGATAAAATTAATATAATTGAATACACCATACACGCCACGTTAGACGCCCTGCCTTTATGGATAGCATACGGCGACACTCTTGGCAATTATCAATTCGCAAATAAATATTATTCTGCGACTTTTAAATTGCCTATCGAAAATATTATAGGGCATAATTTCAAGGAAATTTTTCCTCCCGATTTATATAAAAAGCATAAGCTCCTTTATGACGAATGCATAAAAACTTGCTGCAGCGTCACTTTCGAAGATAAAGTCACTTTAGAAAACGGGTTAACGGCTTACGCATACGGCTTATACACTCCTTTATTCGCCGAAGATAAAACAGTTTACGGCGTAAGCGTAGCGAGTTTCGACATAACCGCTAAAAAAGAGCTTGAACTTCAAATCCAGAAAGCGTTCGACGAGACTAAAGAAAGCGAAGAAAAATACCGGACGCTCGTAGAAAATTCAATTTGCGGAATAGGAATTAAAGAAGGCGATAAAATAATTTACGCAAATAAAACTCTCATGAAAATGTTCGGTTATGATGATTTCAAAGAATTTTCATCTAAAAAAACCACCGATTACCAGACGCCGGAATCGCAAAAAAAGGTTAAAATATGGATGGATAAAAAATCAATTGGAGAAGCCGACGACGATCAAATCGAAGTGGATATAATTCATAAAAGCGGCAAATTAATAACCGTAGTCTTAAATTCGGCGGACATTAAAATAGACGGAAAAACATATACACAAAGCGCTTTTATAGATATTACCGAAAGAAAAAAATTAAAAGAGGCATTAAAAGAGTGGACGCTCAGGTACGAATATATAGTCGAAGCGTCCGGCCAGCTCGCATACGACTATAACCTGACAAACGGGGAAATAAGCTGGGAAACGAAGCCTGAAAAACTTCTGGGCTATAAAACAAAAGAATTGAAAAGCACTATAAAAACATGGAGCGAATTGCTTCATCCGCAGGACAGGGAAAAATCGGTTAAAAAACTGAATGAAGCCGAAGGCGTGATGCTCGACGACGAATACCGGCTGAGGCATAAAGACGGGCATTACGTATGGGTAAGAGACCGCGGAATTTTTCTGCGGGACGAATCAGGCCGAGCTATAAGGCAGATCGGGATGCTGCAGGATATATCCGGACTTAAAAACGCCGAAATCGAACTTATTTCAGCCATGCAGCAGGCGGAATCGGCCAGCAAAGCAAAAAGCGTTTTTTTAGCCAATATAAGCCATGAAATCCGCACTCCCATGAACGGAATCATGGGCTTTACTAATTTATTGGGGTCGAGCGGCCTTAACGAAAGGCAAAAGGAGTTCAACTCGATCATAAAAGAATCATGCGCGCATTTGATGAAATTAGTTGACGACCTGCTGGATTTCTCGAATATCGAAACTAAAAAATTAAAACTTGAAAATGCTCCGTTCAACATCCACTATGCTTTGATCAGTTCTATAGAAATAGTTTCCGAATATTATAAGGCAAAAAATCTCGAGCTGGAAAAGTTTGTGGACGAACGCATAAATTATCTGGTAATCGGCGATCAGTTAAGATTCAAGCAGATCGTTATAAATCTTTTGACAAACGCCATAAAATACACTTCAAAAGGAAAAATAGGCATAAAAATTCTGCAGTCTTCATTAAACGAAGGCGTTTCAAATATAACGATCGAAGTTTCCGACACCGGCATAGGAATTCCGCGCGAAAAAATCGGCGAAATTTTTGAAATGTTCCATCAGCTCGGCGACTCTAATACCAGCCGCCATGGCGGATCAGGAATAGGGCTTTCAATAGTCAAAGGCCTCATCGAAATCATGGGCGGCAATATACGGGTTGAAAGCGAGCCGGAAAAAGGAAGCAAATTCATAGTTGAATTGCCGTTTAATATAGTTCGCAATAAGGGCTGATCAATAAAAGCTTCAATATCGCGGCGAAAAAAGCGCCATAAAAACATTGAATAAATCTCGTTTTTATGTTATAATATAGCCATCAAAAGCAGGGAGAGTGTATGATTAAAACACGCGTTTCAAAAAAAATAAATATAGAGCAGAAACTGGCCAACGTAAAAGCGACTCAAGCGTTCGAATATCATGAAATGTCCAGCGAAAGCGAAAAGCGCTGCCTCGATATTTTAAAAGGCCTCACCACGAGCGAGCACGAGTTAAAAAAAATACTGGCCGAGTACAACATCAATAAAGCTTAATATGTCACGGTACTGCTATAAAGGCACCGACATTTTAATCAACCACTTCAACATCCTCGACCGCGCTTTGCTCAACAGGGTAGAGCGCGATATAACCGACTTAAAGATCACCGAGCTTCAAATCAGGCCTATTAAAGGCAATTTCAACCTGACGCATCTTTGCGCCATACACAAGTTTATATTCGGCGACATCTATCCATGCGCCGGCAAGATCAGGCGCGAGGATATTTTCAAGGGCTCGACCATGTTCGCCAAATATTATCTCATTTCAGACCATATAAAGCAGCTTTTCAAGGGACTCGCCGACGAAGATTTCCTGCGGGGGCTCGATAAAAAACGGCTATGTTCGAGGCTGGCGCATTACATGTCGGAGCTCAATATGCTGCACCCTTTCTGCGAGGGCAACGGCCGCGCCATACGCGAATTTACAAGAGAGCTCGCGCTGGCGCGGGGGTATGAAATAAACTGGCACATCCTCGATCGCGACCGCCTGCTTATGGCTATGAAATCAGCCGCAACGCTCAGCAACGACCTTCTCGAACCGCTTTTAGAAGAAGCTCTTGCCGAAGACGAATACGGCATGGTATAAAACGGCGTTCTAAAAAGGTTTTGGCACTTTTAACTTAACGTTCTCCGAAGTTTTTTTATACGGGTCATACCAGTCTTTTAAAGCGCTTTCCAGAATCATCGAACCGTCTTCTTTACATTCAGCCGCCCTGAATTTTTTATTGGAATAACCGTCTATGGCCGCAATACCGGCTTCTTTAAGGAAATCTCCGTCTTTTTCGAGATCGGGCCATCTTTTATTTTCGGCATAAAACAGGCGCGCCAGGCCGCCTAAAGTCGTAAGACGGAATTTAGTATGTATATTCACATAATGGTTAAATTCATAAATTGGAATATGCGAATTAGGTTCGAGCGGATGAGTGTTTATGGCAAATTTTATGAATCCGAGCAATGAAAATATATCGTCGCCGGTATAGGCGAGTTCTTTCGTAAAACTTCTTTTAGAAGGATATTTCAGTCTCACTTCATATAATATTTTTTCATATTCCAAGTAACCTGAGCCTTTTTTTGAATATATCAAATCGGATGTCTCCATGAAAGGCGCGTTAGGATCGCCGTACCATAAGTTCAGAGCGTGATAAGTCGCCCTATCTTTCAAACTCCATCCGGATGTTATCGTTTTAAGCATGGCAGCCGTATTTTTAACCGCCACCGCAAAATCCGGCTGAATTTTTATGAACTCCACGCGCTTTTTAAGTGCGTTTCTAAATTTACTTTTCATTACGCCGTCGGCTAAATAAGCGTTTTCTTTTATATAAATATTCGCGGCAAATTTATTTTCGGAATAAATATCGTAATTGAGGATATTCGCCAGGCACGGATCGCCCATAACGCCGGCAGCCGAAGTAAACCTTAAATAAGCTATATCGGATTTAAGCGCCATATCGTAATCTTTTTTATCCAGCGATCTGTAGGCAATTTTCAATATCATCATGTTATTTATAATTCCGGCCAGCCAGTTTTGCTCATAAAGTTTACCGGCCGATAAATTCGTATAAATTTTCGTTTCGGCGCTGTTTTCGAAGAACGGTTTTTCATAAGATGAAACGATTTCCTTAATAAAAGAAGCGTTTAAATTATAAAAAGCGCTCAGGTAAGCTTCGTCGGTAATTTTATTGAACTCGCCTATGGCCGATATGACGGTATATCTGTAGCTCCAGTCGTTGATGTTTTTGCCCTGATACATCCGGTTTAGATAGGCTTCAAAAGTGCTTCCGTCTATAATAGGAATTTTTCCGGCAGGAAATTTTATTTCCAGTGAAGCGAGCGTGAAATAATCCGGATAAAGCGCCCTCAATTTTTCGAGATCCGGCGCGGCGTTATTTCCGTTAATGCCGTTCAAGGCGGCTTTCATCGAAGAAACGTTATAGGCTATCGTTATAAACAATATTGAAAAAGCGAATAATACGAATGCGGAGGCGGCCAAGAAATTAGTTACGATTTTTTTCATATTTTTCGTTTTGTCCATAAGATTACCTCCCGCTTTTTTTTTATATAATATTTGGTTTGCATCCATGCCGGTCATGCGAAATTTTTTCGAATACTAACAAGCATAAACCAAGAGCTATAATTATTACCGCTATAAATATAAAGCAGAAAACCGCCAGAGATATAAGAACGGCGGCGGCCTGCTCGCCCGCATTAAGGGTTTGCGACACTTTTTCTATCGCCGGAGTCACTCCGACATAAACCGCGCCCACGGCATCGAGGTTTGAAACGCTTATCGCGCCGTAAGCGATATAACCTGAAAACGCCGCGAATAAAATAGATATTACAAAAAGCAATGCTGCGGCGCGTAACGATATGCCGCCGGAATGTTCTTCACTCGACCCTATCAGGCGGCTTATAACTTCGTTTTTATTAGCTATTTCCGGTTTAGCGTTTTTAAGTGAATTGAAAAACGCGGTAATTTTTTCGTTTTTGCCGTTAAATTCATCATTATTCAAGCTCATTTTCAAGCCTCCTTAACGCTCTGGACAATTTCGACGCCACCGTGCCTTCGGGTATTTGAAGCACTCCGGATATTTCGGCATAGCTCATCGATTCATAATATTTCAGATACACTATCTCGCCGTCCACTCTATCAAGTTTTCTAAGCGCGGCGGATAGTTTAATAAACTCTTCGTTTCTGGCCGCTATTTCATCGGGCGCAGCTCCTGCAGAAGCTCTCGAATCCATATCGTAATTTGAAAAACTGAGGAACCGTTTTAAAAACCTGGTAAAAGAATTGCGCATAAGATTGGAAGCCACTTTAAAAAGCCAGGCCCTGCAATTAAAATTTTCATCGAACTTTCCGGCGTTTTCAAGCGCCTTCAAAAAAGTTTCCGAAACAACGTCCCTGGCCTGTTCGACGTTTCCGCATACGCTCAACGTATAAGCGAACAGGGCGTCGGCATGCTCTAAATATAGTCTCTTGACTTTTTCGTTATATTCACTTTTATTACTGCAATTTTTATATTCACTCATAATTTTCCGCTTTGTTTTTTTAGCGTTCCCGATAATATAACACGATAGTTTAAATTTTCTTCCATATTTTTTAAAATTTTTGGGGGACTTTGTATTTTAAGCTGGTAATTTAGGGCAGGTGCCAGATAATTTTTTTCGGGGACGCGTTCTAAAATCCCTCCGGGATTTTAGCCGCTTGAGCTCGACTTCTCTCGCCCATCCCTGGGCTCCGAAGTCTCCGCTACACCCCTTCAAAAATTATTCTGGCCCCTGCTACAAGCTTAAAAGCAAATTAAAAAAGGGGTATTAACCAAAAGGTATAATATAAAACATTAATGTTGACTCACCAACAAGCCATTATTACTGCGCAGGCGCGCGCGTAAGCGCGCGTCTGCAAAAAACAGAAAAAAGAAAGCGGAATATAAAAGAAATTTTGGCAATACAAGAAAAGGGCTTAGATGAATTAAAGCTCCGACTGAAAAGCCGGCACTTTACAAGCATAAAGCGTCAGGCAAATCAGGGGTTGGAAGGGATTTTAAGGGAAGGGAGGGGCCATTGGCACCTGGCCTTCCCTTATCAAAAAAATAGCGGAGTTTTATCTGGTCCTCCATAAATCGCCTTTATAATTGGTGCCGTCGTAGCCGCCGAATATCCATAACTTATCCTTGTAAACTACGGCTGAATGTCCGCGGCGTGGTGTGAATCCGGCGTTTTCCGGCGTCACGGCCTTAACCTGGCGCCAGTTCAGGCCGTCGGATGAGCACCATATATCGTTGTAATATTTTTCATTTTCGCCGTAACCGCCTATAAGCCAAATTCGGTCTTTAAAAACTATTACGGCGTGTCCGCGGCGGCGCTCGAACGGCGCTTTTTCCAGAACCTGTTCCCATCTGATTCCGTCGGGCGAGCGCCACACGTCGTTTTTATATTTTTCGCCGTCGTAGCCGCCTATTAAATAAATATTATTATCGAAAACGGCGGCGCCGTGCCCAACACGCGGGCTGAACGAAGTTTCGCCGGTTATGCAAGTCCACTGAGCGCCCGTAACCGAGCACCACACGTCGTTTTTATAACCGCTGCTGAAACCGCCTATCACGAATAACTTGCGGCCGAAGCCGTCGTCAAAAACCACGCTGGCGTGCGAATCTCGCACTCCAAATTTAACGCTTTCGGTTTCATTTTTAGTAATTTCAACCCATGTAGTGCCGTCGGAAGAATACCAGACGTCGTTTTTGGATTTATTGAAAAAACCGCCCATTATCCACATTTTATCGTCATACACGGCGCCCGAGTATGAATAGCGGACGCTGGCGTAGTGGTTTTGTGATATTTCAACTTCGGAGCTTCCGCTTTCGGGGTCGCATTCCACTATGGTAACGTCGTTATAGTAATTGGGGCTTCCCGCCCAGCCGCCTATTATATACATTTTACCGTTCAGGCACATATGGCCGTGCCCTTCGCGCGGCCATATTTCGGGCATCAGCTTAACTTCCAGAAGCGAGTTGTCTATATTAAAAGATTTTGATACTCCGGCGCCGCCTCTGGCTTTAGCGTCCACTGGAGATAATTTCAGATATATTTTAGAGCTTATCATAAGATCGCTCGACGGATCCCATATCATTTTTTTATTTTTACCGGGCCTGACATTTACGACCTCGCCGCGCAGATCGTTCACTTTATTATCTTCGGCAAAGTTCCCGCCGTCGAGCGAGTAGTATACTTCGACGGTGCACAGGCCGTCGTTAAGGGCTTCGAGATCGTATGTAATCTGATATGTTTCGCCTTTATCGCGAACTACGCTCACGTTTGAAATAGAGCATAGGCCGCTGTTATTGACTTTAAAAGGCCCGTAATCCGCCGCGGGCCCTCGGCCTGATTTATCGGAGGCCGCGATCCTGATGACGGTCTGATCGCAATCTTTAAGGAAGTCGGACGCGGACGACCATTTGACCGTTTTAGCCGCCCCGCCGGATTTTACCTTCTTGAGTTCGCCGGAAATATTTTTGGTAACCGAAAAATTAACGCCGTTATCTACGGAGTACATCAGTTCTATATCGCAGTCGTCCCCGTCCGGATCGAAAATATCAAAATTAACTGATATATCGCCATAGTCGGGACTTACGGATATATTTGAAATAACGGGCGGGCGGTTATTAAATACTTTGAAAGGCTCTGAAACGGAATCGGCGCTTTTAAGGTTGCCGTCGTCGGCTGATAATTTAACGATAACCCGGTCGTAGTCGCGGGTAAAATCGAGGCGGGATTTCCATATTATTTTTTTACCCGCGCCGGTTTGAACGTTTTTAATTTCGCCGGATGCGTTGACGCTCTTGACGAATTCTTTAGCGTCCGGCGTAAGATACCATAGTTTAATCTCGCAGGTGTTATTCTCAGCGTCGTAGAGGTCGTATGATATGCAAATTTCATCGGAATCGCCGGAGATTTTTATATTTGTAATAACCGGCGCGGCGTTGTTATTAACGCTGAAAATTTCGCCGGCGGCTTCGTATCCTTTGGTATAAGCGTCGTAAGGTATTATTTTAAGGCGCGTTTTTTCTTCGCTGGTGTGAAAATCCAGGTGGGAGAGCCATTTGATAACTCTGCCGCGGCCCGGTTTAAGGGGGCTTTCTGCGCATGTAAAATTTGAAGTTTTAAAGAAATTATTCCCGCCGTCAATCGAAAAATACACTTCGACGGTGCATTCGTGGTTATCGGCGTCGCTAAGGTCGAATTTGACTTCGATTTCATTCGACCCGCCGTCGCAAATTATATTAGAGACTCCGGGCGCGCGGTTGTTTCTGATTGAAAACGGCGGGCTGATCATGGGTTTTCCGTATTTCAAAGGCTTCTGCGAGGCTGTAAGCTTAACTTTAACCCCGTCGTAATCGCCGTTGAGTTCGGGCCTGGTTTTCCATTTGATCATGCGGCGCACGCCGGGGCGCACGGAGGATATTTCGCCGGTTATATTGCCGCGGCCGGAAAAAGTGAGGCCGTTATCGAGCGAGTAATTAAATTCGACGCCGCAGGTATCCATTTCTTCGTCGATCAGATCGTAGTAAATTACTATTTCACCGGAAATATCGGCCGGATATATGTTTTCAACTTTAGGCGGCCGGTTGTTGTTTAATTTAACGGGGCCGTAAACCGATTTATTGCCGTAGCCGGTCCCGTCGAAAGCGGTAAGCTCGATGTAAAGCGTATCGGTATCGAGTTTGAGGTCGTTTCGCGAATTCCACTTTAATTTGAGGTTACCGGCCGGCTTGACGCTGTTGATATCGCCGGAAACCGACGTGGTACGGATAAATTTTTGAGAATCGAGCGAATAGCTCGCTTCGATCAGGCATAAATTTTCGTCGCTGTCGGAAAGGGAATATCCTATTTCGATCTCGTTGGAATCGCCGCTGATATTATTTATTTTAACTTCAGGCCGCCGCAGGTTATTAAAAAGCGAAAGCGCGGTCGATATGAACTGGGCGGATTCTTCGATGCCGTCAAATGCGGCCAGCTTTATTTTAACGTTATGATTATCGATTTTTATATTATCGCGCGAACGCCAGATTATCTTTTTTCCCGCGCCGGGCGTAACGTAATTGATATTGCCGGATATGCTGTCGGTTTTAAGGAAGCTCAGGCCGTTATCCAGCGAGTAGTGAACAAAAATGGCGCAAGTATCGTTATCGGCGTCGGAAATATCGTAGCTTATGTTTATTTCATCGGAGGAGCCGGATATTATAACGCCGGAAAGATCGGGCCTGTTGTTATTTCTGAGCGAAAAAGAACGCGATTGAAGAAGGGTTTTTTCTTTTTTATCCGCCGCGGCGATAGCGATCACCACGTTATTGGGATTATCTTTGATATCCAGGCCGGAGCGCCAGATCATTTTGCGGCGAAACGGGTTCATGCCCCATAAACCGGCGTGGTAAGACGAATCAATAATATTTTCAGAAGTTTTAAAAGTAGCGCCGTTATCGACGGAGTATTGAAAGGATATTAAGCACTCGTCGCTATCTTCGTCGATCAGATCGTAAAATATCTCGATATCGCCGCGGCCGCCGGAAACCGATAAGCCCGATATGAGCGGGGCGGAATTGAATTTAATGCGGGTCCCTTCGAGGCTGAAGCCGTAATCGGGCCTGATTAAATTAATTTCTACTGTTTTATACATGCCGTCGGAGGATTTTGCGCCGATAATCCGGCGACCTTCGCCGAAACCGCCCGTGAATTTAAAATATCCGTTTTTATCGGGCGCCGCGTTTTTTTTATCGGGTTCCATTGACAGTTTTATATTTTTGAGTCCCTTAAAATCAAAAATTCTGCCGTTAACCGCCGTAACTTTTTTTGCCGTTTTCGATATTTTAGCGATTTGCTCCATGGCGTTTTTCTTAAAAAGCCCGGCGGCTGCGGCTGGTTTAGTGCCTGCGGCAGCGGTGAGAAGCCTTGTGTTATTATTTGCGGCAATAAGCATTTTAACCAGGCACGTTCCGCCTTTAGCCGGCCTGAAAAAAACGCCGTCGCCTGAAAAATAAGCCGCGCCCGGCGATTTATAATTCAAAGAAATTTCGTAATTTAACTCGGACTCTTTTATTTTAAAGCTGAAAAATCCGTCGTCATCCGCCAGAGTGGTTTCCAGAGTACCGTTACGGCTTAAAACCACTTCGCCGGACACCGGCGATAATATTTCATAAAAAAAGCGGGCCGGCGGCAGTTGCGACGACGAAAACCCGTGCGGTCGCACCGGTTTTTTAAAGCGATAGTTATAGTGATAAGATATTTCAAATGGCGACAGCGCCGTAGTTTTGAACGCGAAGACCCGGCCGGCGATAAAAACGGATTCAGGTTCGGCTTCTTTCTTTTTAGCCAAGGTTTTTTTTGCGTTTTGTTTTACGGGCGCGGCTTCTTTTTTATCCGCGGCTACGGCGGCCGGAATGGATTTAGCCGCGGTCAGTGAGGCTTCTTCGGTCTGCTGCGCGTAAGCGCGCGCGGCGCTGAAAGCGCCGCCTGAATAAAAAAAACTCTCCGGCGCGCCCGATGTTAAAATAACAAAGACGACAAGAAATTTAAAGAATATTAAAATTTTATTATATTTCATTTTACAGCTTTCAACTCGGAATTTTTGA
>MWBZ01000075.1 GCA_002069765.1 bacterium ADurb.Bin243 | reverse complement strand
AACCGATTATATAGACAAGCGCTATAAAATCCTCGGCCAGATCGGCAAAGGCGGAATGGGCATAGTTTACAAGGCTATCGACACCGCGAACCAGGCCCAGGTGGCTATAAAAATTCCCATACTCACATTCAAGGACGACAGGGGCTTTATGGAGCGTTTCGAGCGCGAAGCCGACGTTTCCAGCCGGTTGAAGCACCCGAATATCCTCAATATCTTCGACGTCGTCAAAGGCGAGCTGCCCTATATGGTCATGGAACTTCTCGTAGGCCACAGCCTTAAAGAAATTTTAAAAGAAAAAAAATCCTTCACCCATATCGAGATGCGCGATATCGCCGTTCAGTGCTGCGACGCGCTCGCATACACACACGGCCTCAACATAATACACCGCGACATAAAACCAGAAAATATAATGATAGTCGAAAACGACGCCGTAAAAATAATGGATTTCGGCCTGGCCAAGGCGCTCGACGAATCGAGCGTAACGAAGGCGGGGACCATTATGGGCACCTTCGCATATATATCGCCCGAGCAGTGCCTCGGCGAGCAAATAGACGGCAGGGCCGATTTATATTCCCTGGGGATAATGCTTTACGAGATGCTGACCGGCGAAAAGCCTTTCACTTCGGGCGATTACGTTCATCAGCACCTTAAGGTCAAGCCGCAGGCGCCGACAAAGAAAAACCCTCTGATACCGTATCCGGTAGAAGCCATTGTGCTTAAGTGCATTGAAAAAAAGCCGCAGGACAGATACTCATCGGCAAGCGAACTCAAAGACGCGCTTTTAAAAATCGCATAGGAGCTTAAAATGAAAAACATAAAAAAAAGACTCGGCGATATGCTCGTCGAAAAAAATATAATAACCGATGAACAGCTTTCGGAAGCCCTGAAGCAGCAGAAATTAAGAAAACAGCGGCTGGGCAAAGTTCTTGTCGATTTAAATTTCGTCACGGAAAAAGCAATACTGAAAATTTTATCGGAGCAGCTCGGAATCCCTATCATGGATATTTCCACGACGATCATCGAAGAAGACGTCGCGCGCCTCATAGACCCTGATTTCGCCAGAGACAAGCTCATAGTGCCGCTGATGATAGACGGGGACAAGCTCATAGTCGGAATGGCAGACCCGCTGGACGTTTTTTCCATAGAAAAACTCGAAACGACAATTAAAATGCCCATAGAAGTCGTAATATGCCCTGAAATGCAGATAACCAGCGCGATCACGGCCTTATACGGCGCGATCAACCCCACGGTCTCGGCGCTGGTCTCCGAAGCGGAACTCCAGTCGGAGCAGGAACAGCTCGACAAAATGGACGCCGAAGTAATTGAGCTCATAGGCCGCGGCGAAGAAAGCGATCCCGTGGTAAAGCTCGTCTCCGAGGTAATAAAAGAGGCAGCCGCCAAGCGCGCGTCGGACATACACGTAGAGCCTACCGAAAAAGGCCTCATAATAAGGTTTCGAATCGACGGCGTGCTCATACATTCGCTCGATATAGACCTCAAGCTTCAAAACCGTTTCATCGCGCGAATCAAGGTAATCGCCGGCATGGATATTTCAGAAAAGCGCCTTCCGCAGGACGGCAGGATGCAGATAAAATTCGAAAAGACGGTCATAGATATCCGCGTAAGCTCGCTGCCTATAGTATGGGGCGAAAAAATAGTCATGAGGCTTCTGGACCGTTCGTCGGTGCAAATAGGAATAGACACGATCGGTTTTTCGCCGGAAAATCTCGAATATTTCAAAAAAGCGCTTAAATCGCCAAACGGCATAATACTTGTCACGGGGCCGACCGGCTCGGGAAAAACTTCCACTCTTTACGCCGGGCTCAACTTAATCAAATCGCCCGAAATAAATATCGTTACGGTCGAAAACCCTGTGGAATACAGGCTCTCTCTTATCAACCAGGTGCAGATACGCCCGGAGATAGAGTATTCTTTCGCCACCGCCCTGCGCGCGATATTGAGGCAGGACCCCGACGTAATAATGGTGGGCGAAATACGAGATATAGAAACCGCTCAGATCGCGATAGAATCCGCGCTGACCGGCCATCTGGTGCTATCCACGCTTCACACCAACGACGCGGCTTCTACGATAACCAGATTTCTTGAAATGGGCGTTCAGCCTTTCCTGCTGACTTCAACCATAATCGCCATAGTGGCCCAGAGGCTCGTCAGAAAGATCTGCCCTCACTGCAAAACCGAATATAAGCCCGACGAAGACCTTTTAAAAACTCTTAAAGTGCCGCAGAACAAATATAAATTTTATGTCGGCGCGGGCTGCCAGTCGTGCTTCAACACGGGCTACCGCGGCCGTACCGCCATACAGGAAATCCTTGTAATAAGCGACGAAATCAGGCACAAAATATTCGAAGGCCGTTCCACCGAAGAAATCAGAATGGCCGCTAAAATGACAGGAATGAAAACGATGCGCTTCGACGGTCTGGCCAAAGCCATAATGGGCCATACCACGCTCGCGGAAGTGCTCAGAATGACTAAAGCCGATGATTGAAAAATTATGCGTTAAAAATTTTACGCTTTTTAAAAAAAGGCGCCGTTCATCGGGCGGCGAGGCGTTCACGCTCATAGAAATAATCTGCGTCATAATGATTTTAAGCGCCGTCGTGTCTATTTCATACCCTTCGATGACGGCTTATTACCACAGGCAGCAGCTTTCTTCATGCGCGCTCGAAATAAACTCGGAGCTCTCGGCCGCGAGAAGCTTATCCATCGGGCGCGTAGATAACATGACTTACGGAGTCATTTTTGAAAGAAATTCAGAATACAGGACCATGGCTTTTAAAAGCGGCGTCAAAATAACCGGCGAAAATTATTCCAAAAGTGAAATTTCAAAAATTTACGGTGAAAAACGCACGCTGAAGCCTGGAGTGAAAATAAATAATTTCGACCGGGAAGTGAAGGAAGACTTTTTTCTGATCATCTTCCGCGGCGACGGGGTGGCCACGGCCGACGCCGTTAATTTTCCCCTGCCGGACAATATTTCCAGAATAGTTTTAACTTCCGGCAACGCCCCCGGGGAATTCAAGATCGCAATCAGTAAAACCACAGGAATCAGCATGATAGAATAAAATCATGGACCAGATAAAAAGAGCGGCAAGCCCATATATATTAAATGCGCCCGCCGGGACAGGTAAAGCTTTTACCCTTCCGGAAATACTCGTGGTGGTCCTTCTAATTTCGGTAGTGACCAGCGCGATTTACTCATTTTACGAGCTCGGCGCGCGCGCGCATAAAAAAGCCCTCGGCCGGCTGGAGTCGGTATCGTCGATGCGCTTTCTTCAAAAACTCCTCTCGGACAAACTTTCAAAAAAATCAGAAAACTGTTATAGCGCTTTTTTAAAAAAAGACGGATTCGCCGGGCTTACCGGAAACCAGATAGAAAACATTTTATCTGAAAACCTGCACGCTAAAAACGATCCGCTTTACGACGCCGTCGGCTACGCCTACTACCGCTCGCATGCGGCCGGCGGCATAACAAACATATCCGCTTCCGACGCAGCTAAAAAGATCGTATCTTCGAAGGTAAGCATGGAAAAAGATTTCAGGGGCGCTTATTTATACGAGGCAACCAAAGAGGCCGCCGTAGCTCCCGGAGAGTTATTTAACTTTTCTTTCGACCGCGCGCCTTCAAAGGTCTTCGGCGCAAGTTTTTTAGGCGCGGGAAAATCCGCCGTTATTTCCACCAACGCTTCTGAATCGACCGCCGAATTAAATGTCGGCGATTATATAGATTTAAACTCCCTTATAGGCCCCAGCCCGCCGGTAAATCCGTCGTTTTCCGTAAATATAAAATCAGGAACGGCTACTATAGCCAACCTTTTTCACGTTTTCTTTTTTTTCGATTCGGACGCTCCGCCTTCCGCTTCTTTAAGCCCGAATATAACCTCTGAAGAAATCAAAAAATATTTCATCGAATCGGCCGGGCTTTACTGCGGAGACGGAATAATGTTCTACGAAACGGACAGTTTTGAAAACTACGTCAACCATGCAATTTATGTTCACACTCCGCCGGCCGGCGAAGCCGATTACGATCCCGACGGCAATATACTTAAAACTCTTCGCTACGCATTTTCACACACCACGGAAAGCGGAAAGAAGATTTACGACGAAGTCATAGTAAAAAATTTGTCGGAATTCAACTTCGTTTATTACGGCAAAAACGGAGATATTATAGAGCCGGCCCGGACGGGCTGGAAATGGGCTTATGCTCCGCAAATATCGTTTTTATCGGTAGAAGCGGTCAGCTCAAAAGACGGAATAAAAAGCCCCGTGAAAATGACGTTCCAGTTTTATACGCAATACTGACCAGTGTTTTTACGGAATAAATTTTAACCGGAGGCGGCCGTATTTATGATTATGGTAAAAAGACAAAACCATGCAGCCGGCGAACGCTTCGCTTCGCGGCGGGCCATGTCTATACTCGTGGCGCTGATCGTCGTTTCCACGCTTATAATGCTCGCCAGCGTCGGATTGAAAATTTCATCCGACGAAGCCGACGTGACAAGCTACGATTTATACAGTATGCAGTCTTATTACAGCGCCGAATCGGGGTTAATGCACGCCGCGGCCGCCCTCAACGCGGACAACCAGCTGGAAGGGAAAATACGCGGGACGCTGGAAGTTTCGCTGGAAGAAAAAAGCCCCGGCGACGAAAGGGGATATTCCTTTTACGAAGCGGAAATAAAACTGGACCGTTCAAAAGAAACGGGAACCATTATCTCAACGGGGGAATATATGGGAGTGAAACGCAGGCTCGCGGCCGAAATCAAAACGCTGAGCCCGCTCAAATTAAAAAAAGCCAGAGAGTTATACGATTAAACGGCCATGAAAAAGAACTATAATTTTAAAAAATTAAATACGCGGGCGTTCACCATACTCGAAATAGTAATCACTATAGTCTTTATAGTGATCGTCACCGCTCCTATTTTAAACACGTTCCAGCTCACCGAGCGTCTCGGCGAAAAAAGCCGCAGAGGCTTCATCGCTCAAAATCTCGCCAGGGAAATGATGTCGGAAATTTCGCAAAAAAACTTTTCGGATCCCGACGAACTCGATACTTTCGAAACCGGCTTGAAGCCCGGGCCGACGCACGAAGAGTATTTGCCGGACTCGCTGGCGCAAAAAATCGCGAACGGTACAAATGAAATAACCGGCCAGCCCGAGTATATAAACGAGACGCTCGTAAACCGCGCCCGTTATTTCGACGACATAGACGATTACGACGGATATAATACCGATGAAAATATACTCCCCACCGACACGCGCGGACGGGAGCACCTGTTCGAAGGCGAAAATATAAATAAAAGCTTCCGCGTAAAAGTCAGGGTTTTAAACGACGTTTCCTTCATGGGCGAGCCGCTTCAGGTTCTGGACACCGCGGAAACGCTCAGCGCGCCTTCAATGGTAATGGCCGCCACGCGGGATTCGAAATATCTTCTGATGACCGACCCGGCCACCAACCTCACTGACGTTTACAACACCAAAACCGGCACGAAGATCGACAACCAGCCCAATGAAATAGCTCCTTACGCTTACGGGGACGGCGAAAACACCCCCGGCTCGGACCCGATAAGCCTCCGCGACCTCCGCGAAACTCCTTTTGAAATGGATAACATCGATCAGGTGCCCATATCGCATTTTTATAAACTCGGCGGAGCGTCAAAAACTATAACAGGGCCGGCCGGCGACCGTTTTTACACCCTGCACCGGGCCGCTTTGAACGATTTTGAAAACTACTCGGCGGTGTCCGCCATAGACATGAACCCGCACGGCACTCCCGAAGTCTCGTTTCACAAGCTCGACGATATCAATTTAGTGGCAAGGGATTTAAGGTCTAATTCCATTAACGCCATAACGGTGGATTCAGATTATAACGTTTACGCGGCCACCAACGGCGCCGGACTCATGAAAAGCGACGATAACGGAGAAAGCTGGTCGCCCGTAGCGTTTTATCAAAGCGACGGCGTAAAGCCTGTACTCAAGGTAAACTGCCTTGCCAGCACGCGGTATAAAGAGCGTTTTCTAAACAGGAGCGTGGTGCTTGCAGGCGCTGACGGCGGCCTTCTGGTCATAGAAAAAAGCAGCAAAAAAAAATACCGCGACGCGGCGATTTCCGACGCCCAAAACGTCACGGCGCTTGCGCTCGCGGAAAACGGCTATTCGGCCGTCGGCCTCGACGACGGAAGCGTTTACATATCCAAAAATTTCGCCATGGAATACGGAAAAAACTCTTCGAGCCTCGTAAAGAAAACGGGCCCGGTGGAAGGAAAGAAAGTCAACGCTTTAGCCATTGACGATAACTTCCGCCTGTGGCTCGGAAATGATGACGGCCAGTATTACAGCGACGATGCGTTCGGCTCGCTTACCGACGCCGGGTGCAGCTGGAAGCTCTTTACTTCCGAAGCGCAGGTCAACGCCATATATATAGATCGCAGCCGCACAATGCCTGCGCCGTTCATTCCCATTCTCGAACGCGCGGCGACGGGCATAACATGCTCACCGTCTCTTTTAGCGGACGAACGCGGCCTCCATCTTTTTTACCTCGACGATTCCACCGACGGCGCCAACGGAGAAACTCTTGCGAACACCAAATTATGGTACGCGCACTCGAGCGATTTCGGAAAGAGCTGGCAAAATCCGATACAGGTATGCCACACGCCTTCCGGAAAGGCCGCCTGGGCCCACTCTGAAGTCATAGATAAAAACGGAACGCTCCACGCCATGTGGCAGAGTTATATCTATAAAACTGAATGGAATATTTTTTATCAACGCAGCGAAGACTGCGGGCAAAAATGGCTTTCCGACGACAAATGCGCCTTCAACCAGTACGGCGAAAAGCCCCTCCATTCTTACAATTTCAAAAACGGCGCGGAGAGCGATTGGGTAAAATACGGTTCGGAAAAGTTATCCAGGCTCGCGGTTTCGGCAAACAATACGCTTTACGGGGTCGCTTCGGCGGGCGATATGTCGCAGTATCACTATTCGTTTTTATCGCCGAGCTGCGGGCAAAACTGGAATTCCGATTATGTAATGTCGGTTTTCAAGCCTTCCGATATGGCTTCCGGATACGTTGAAAGCATAAATATATTAAACGCAAAAAATAAATTAATAAACGTGGCGACTTACGGAGAAAAATACACCGGCCGTATTTTTTTTGAAGCCGAATTATACGCGCGCACGGTCAATGTAAACGTCAACAGCTTCGGCCTTTACGACGTCGTCGATAGCGCGCCGGCGGCGTTCAACGACGAAAATGTTTTTCTTTACTGCTATTCGCAAAAAGATTATTCCGGAGAAGTTTCCCTGAACGCGATTTATTCCTACTATCCATATTCACAATTCAACAATACAAAACTGCATATAACTCCCGATAGAATTTTCAGGCCGCAAATGCATAAAAACGACGCTTACCTCTTTTTCTCCACTAAATCCGATGCGTCGATATCGGGCGCCGGCAATATAACGGGAAGGCTATTCATGGCCCGTTCCGACGATAGCGGCATCAACTACTCCTCGCCGATTTTTATCGATTATATTTACGGAACTTACGACCAGCCGGCCAGCGCCAAATACAATTCAAAGGTTTATCTGGTGAAAAAAACGATAGATAAATCGCCCGGTTCAAATTTCGCGCTGTCGTCAATACCTTCCCAGCTAATGATGTGCGGCGCCGGCTCGTCTGCTTTCAGCTTCGACTGCGACATGGCGCCGGTAAATAAGACCGACCTGTACCGGCTCGACGAAACCGTTACCGCTTTTTCGGGGGACGACGAAGGAAACATGCTCTGCGCCACCACCAACGGCCTTTATATCAGAAACGTTAAAAATGCCAACGCAATTTTGAACTATTCTACTTACGGCGCCGAATATAAAAAAGGGTTCGTTTTATTTCCGCTCAGTCTCACCGGGCATGAAAAATTTTCCGATCCGCTGCTTCCCCGCCTCGGCTGGCAGAAGCTTTTTTCCGGCATGCACATAACTTCGGCGTACGCTGAAAAATCCGGCAATTACTGGATAGCCACATTAAAAAACGGAATTTACCGTTCGGTAGATTTCGGACGCTCGTGGACGCATATAGAATCGAGGATGTCCAATATAGTCGATATTAATTACGTCAGCGCGGGCCGGGCCCCTGCCATGAATAAGCTCAACCTCGTCACCAGGCGCTATAACGTCAACGGCGCCGAAAGAAAAATCGTACTGGAAACTTTATTTCTGATATACGACCTGGCCTCGAACGTAATAGAAAGCTCATCGCTGCTGGCTTCGGAAGACGTTAAAAATCCGGATTCGGCCGACGGCGATGCGTCATGTTCCGCGGTAAACAGCGCAGACAACTCAAAAATCTTTTATTTTAATCCGCAGGATTCATGCATTTACTATAAAAAGCCCGATCTATCGTCCCGAACCGCTCTGCAGGCCTTCAGCGCATACAGCGTCAACGAAAATTACAACAAACTGCAGGTCGAAGCGGAAAAAGACGACCGGCTCGAGCTTATCGTAAGCGGAAAGTTCAAGGGGCTCGACGGCAAGTATTGCTTTATTCCGTCAGCCATTGCGAACGTAAATTTTTACAGCGACGCAGCTTCCATAAATTCGCTGCAGCTTAAAATAAACGACGAAGAAAGCGATTTCAATCATTATTATTTTAAGGACCAGCCTCTGGCCGCGGCGCCTTACGTACGCATAAAAAATTATATCGAAAGCTCCGCCGAAGGAGAAAAAAGCTATATTTACGAAGCTAATTACAATGTGGACGCGAAGGTTATAAAGGCGTCGAAAAAACTCGTTCAAGACCCGATAGAAGGCGTTACCGGGCTCTTTTGCGGACCCGACGAAGACACTCTATACGCTTTATGCCGTTCGAAAAACAAAGTATATGCAATAAGCGGAATAAAGGAAATGAATGACGTTAAAATTTCAGAATATTCCACCGGTCTGGAAAATCCGGTTTCCGTATTATTTCCCCCTTTTTCTTCCGGCTCCAGAGCTAAAGCTTACATAACGTGCAAAAATAACATTTTCGAAACAAACGGCTCCAGCCTTATTTCCTCTGCGTCATCGTACGACATCGCGGATTCGCTTTTAACAGACGGCAATGTCCTTCTCTTTTACGACTCGCTTAGCCGTAAAGTATATAAATGCCCCAGGGCTTCTCAAAAAAACGTTTTCGTAAGCGTTATAGATAAAGACGAAGGGGCGGCCATAAGCATATCGCCAGTAAATATAAGCAAGAAATTTTATTCGTTCAATTATAATTCGCCGGCGCAGGCTGCAAGAAAATATATAAAATATAATTACATATATACATCGCGCGACTACCCTGACGGAATAAGGCCTGAAAAGCCTCAGCAATGGACGATAGGCTCCGATTCCGACGAAACGGCCGTAAACGTTTATGTCGTCGATTCCAATTTCGAAGTCAACGGCGAACTCACCATCCAGACCGGAGTAGCGATTAAATTCGCCACGGCGGACAAACGCAAATATCCCACGGATTTTTCGGGCCGTTCCGACGCGGTTTTAAAATGCATCGGCGGCCGGCTGATAATTTCAGGCGATACGAATAATAAAGTTTTATTCACTTCCCTAGACGACGTGAGCGTTCCGCCGAGCGTTTACAATGCGCCGGACACGGTTTTCGAAACGGAGTCCGGGCTTCCCAACCTGCAGATGAGAATGGCTAAATACGAAGCTCCTTATTATCAGGAAATAGGCGGCGTCCGCTACGCCGACTGGGGCGTTTCGGACGGAACGCCCGGCGGCTCGCCCGGGGGCGTTTATATCCTCAACGGCATGGACAGCAGTTTTATGTTAAACCATGCCAGAGCCAGATACGCTCTTTTATATTCGCAAAGCCTTTACGGTTATGATCTTCTCCCGTTCAATATAAACGACTATGAAACAATATGGGATAAAACTAACGTTTACGTATTGAGCAACGACGCTAAAACATTACTTAAAAACGCCGGCTCGCTTAAAATTACTCAGGGCGCCATAATTAAAATAGACACTAACTCGTCGCTTACCATAGAAGGCAAGCACGATACTATATTTCCGCACTGCACCTTTATAGTGGACGGAAGCCCTTACGCTCCGGCGCATTTTCAGCCGTTGAGCGAAATCGGGCTGAAAGAAGGAAAAACGCCGCGCGCAGCGGTTATACAGGACTGGTATAAAATAATCTTCGACGGCACCGCCGAAATCGCGAGCATTAGAAAAGCCGAATTCAAATCGTTCGGCACCATTTCCCATATCGGCTCTCTCGCGTCTTTTAACGGGTGCGAGATTACCGGGATGATTCTGGGTTCAACGGCTAAGTCCACTTTCAGTTTGAACGAAAATTCTTCCGTAAAGGTCGATAACAGCCTTTTCAGCCTTTACTATCCCAACGAAATAGGCGTAAACACTACAAGTGTCGGCAATTTTTCGAGAAACGATTTTAATATCAGCTACAATACTGGCCAGGGTGCCGAAGAAGAGTCTTTTATAATGACCAAGCATCCTCCGAACACATTAATCCTGAACGCCAATAACTTCTACGACGGGTATTTTTCGGCCGGCAACCGCACCAACCGTTTCAACGGCTCAAAAATAAGCTTTAACTCGGTAGCCTATATCACCAACAATTTTTTCCTCAATTCCGACCAGCCGGTTCCGCCCGCCGGAGGCACTTCGTGCGAAATATACATCGCCGATTCGCCTTTCGTAAGCGACGCGCTGACCGGAGTCTGGCCTGAAATCAGCGGAAATTATTTTTTAAATAACCAGCTGCCGGTATATATATCCGGATTCAACGACCCGGCGCCGTTCGTAAATAAAATTAAAAATAATTACTTTATAAATAGCGCCGCGCTGGTTAATCTTAACAATAATTCCATAGACTCCGCCGGCGTATCCAGGTTCGTCGATCCGGGCAAAGCCGCGCTGGACCATGACGGACGACTTTACATAATCGACCGCAAGTCCGGCTCTTACTATAAGTTCAATTCCAACGGCGAAATTTTAATGCGCGTCGGAGCCCGCGGAATGGGAAACGGCGAATTTAACGACGCTTCCGCCATCGCCGTTAATTTAACCGGCGAAGTTTATGTTATCGATTCCGGCAATAAAAGAATCCAGAAATTCGACAAATACGGTAACTTTATAAATAAGTTCAACGTGTTCGGCGAAGGCAAAGGAAAGCTCAAAAATCCCACGGCCATTTCTACGGTCACTTTAAATAACTCCGAAGTGATACTTGTTACCGATAAAGACCGCAATAGAGTGCTTAAATTTTCAAACGAAGGCGAGTTTATAGAAGAAATCGGAGACGGCGCCGACGGGCTTAACGCCCCCCTGGATATAGCCGCATCCCCCGACCAGAAATTCGCTTACGTTGCCGACTCCCGAAATAACAGAATCACAAAAATTCAGCTGAACATAGACGAGTATAAAACAGAAAGGTTCGACGCCGCATTGAAAGTGTATTCGACGGTTTCCAGCGAAACCAGCGGCTTCACCGCAGGCGATTCGTGCGAGGAAGGAGAATATTTCGAAATAAACGTCACCGCGAAAAATTCCGACGGCAACACTAATATCGACTATAAGCCATTCGGCGGCGGTAAAATAATAACCGATTTCACAGGCGGCGTTATCCGCTGGGAAGGAACCGGCATAACCGATAATTCCGCTTCCGCGTCGGATAACGGGGCGACGTTCAACGAAAGCGCCTTCACAAAGGGAAGCGCGAAGTTTTATGCGCGCTGTTCGGCGTCCGCAGGCCATATAAAAATTTTCATATTCGATAACGTAAATTCAAAATTAAAAACCGGCGCCGTTTTAAAATGCATTCCGGAAAATGTCCCATGGGGGCTCAACTTCATCGGAACGAATCCGGAAGGGTTCAGACGTTACAGCGCGGTAAACGATCCCGAAGTTAAATTCATAAAAATACCCGGTTCCAATTTTATTTCCGGCAACGAAAACGCAGGCGGCACTTATACGGAAGTTAAAATGAGCCCTTATTATATAGCCGAAACCCTCACCACCAACGCCCAGTTCAACCGCTGGCGTCGCCATTCTTCAAATCCGCCTCCTCTGCAGGGTTCCTGGTCTTGGCAGAATTCCGGATCGGCCGGCCCCGGTTCAGATTCGGGAAATTATCCCGACCATCCGGCGGTTTTTATAAGTTACGACGACGCCAAAAACTATTGCCACTGGCTTATACGCGGCTCAAATAAGGACCAGTCCGATTCTTATATTCCAACCGAAGCTCAATACGAAAAAGCCGGAAGGGGCGCAAATCTGGCCGGCTTGAAAAATTCGTTCGAGGAAAAGCGTTATCCGTGGGGTAATTTCTTCTCTTCTGACTCGCTGAACAGCGCGTCTGGCAATACAAGCGATGAAAGGAAGATTTCCGGAAGGGCCGGGACAACTCCGGTCAATAAATACCGTCCGCAGGGCTATTACGGCCTTTACGACATAGCCGGAAATCTCAATACATGGTGCCGCGACTGGTACGGCGATACTTATCCCGCCGCCAGAATAGACCCGTGCAACGCCGTGCCGCGGCCGCTCAAAGCCGTGCGCGGCGGCTCCTGGAACGCCGACAGCTTCAGCTGCATGACCTCCAGCCGCCATGGAGCGAGCCCTATGTTTTACGCTCACGACGACGTCGGCATAAGACCGTGCGTAAGCCCTATAAAATAAAACGACGATGGTGATAAACTATGAAAAATAAAAACAGCGGCCATAAAACAGATAATAGCTTATCCTGCGCGGATTTTATTCGCGGCGGGCATAAGAGCCTCGCGCTATTTATAACATTCTTTTTAGCCGCCGTTTTTCAGTCGTTTTTATTCGCGGCCGCGGCTTATTCCACGGAGCTCGCAGCCCCCGAGTCTAAAGCCATAAAAGTCGGCTCGACGCAATATTTAAAGCATTCGGCGCCCGTCCGCTTCAACGCGCGCGTCGGCGCATATTATTACTGGCGGATACTTTTTTCCGATATGGCGTCCGACGAATTTTACACCCGCGACACGCTTTACCATCAATTTTCGCTCAAAGCCCTCGCGCCCGGCGGGAGCGGCTATAAAGCCGTACTTCAGAGAAAACTATACGCGTGGGAACCCTGGAAAAACTACTACGAAGACCCGACGCGCTATGCGATAGACTCTTACGAGCCCGTCATCAACACGATGCTTCCCGCGAGCGGAATAGTTTCGCGCGATCCCGCTCCCACATTCACCTGGAAAGCTTATGACGAAGGAAGCGGCCTTGCGCAAAAGCCCTATATGTTTATGCTCGTCACCGGCTCGCAAAAGCCTTTATACAATTCAGGATGGGTTTCAGACGAGTCATATACTCCTTCTCAGCCTTTATTGCCCGGAACTTATATGTGGGGCATCCACGTAAGGGACAACGACGAAAATATAGCGATGTCTAAATTTTATTCCTTTTCCATCAACAGCTCCGAACCTCCTCTGATCTCCCATTTCGAGGCCGCCGGCACAGGCGCCAGGAAAGATTACACCTCTACTGAAGATATTATGATATCGCTCGGCGCGACAGACAACATAGGAGTCACCCATTATTATATTTCGGAAATCTCAAACCCGCTGGACGTGAACGATCCAAAATGGACGGCCGCGGCGCCTCCGGCCACAATATTCTCCACCACAGTGCCTTTCAAAATAAAATTCAAGGAAAACCATTTCACGCCGGAAAACAATTACAGTTACTCGCATAAGCTTTTTTTATGGTTCAAAGACTATGAAAACAACGTTTCAGAGATGAAAAGCATCGGCCTGATCGTTGACGCCAAGAAGCCCTGGAGCGAGTCGGTTAAAATAAATAACGGCGCGCTTTATACGCTGAAACGCGAAGTCAAATTAAAGCTCTGGGCCACCGACAACGTAGGCGTGGCCGGCTACCTTATAAAAGAAAGCCCGGGAGTGCCCGCTGCGCCTTCCCACGACGATCCGGGCTGGGTTATGAACAGGACGTTCGAGCTTCTTAAAAACGGCGAATTCGATTTCACATTGAGCGACGGCACCGGAAGTAAAACGCTTCACTTATGGTACCGCGACGATTCAGGAAATATCTCCGACAGGGCGGAAGCTTCGATTTTATTCGACACCAAACCGCCATTGAGCCCGATAATCGGAAGTCTTGGAATAAAAGGCGAAAGCGCGAGCGGGTATGTCAACTCGCCGTCCCTCACTCTGATCCTTAAAGCAAGCGGCAGTTACAACAATCAAATAACCGCCTACTATCTTAAAGAGTCGGCTTCCCCGGCGGCCCCTGCCGCCGAAGATTCAGGCTGGACGCCGTTTACTAAAGCGGACGTCAAAGTCGAAGCCGAAAAAGAATTTGTTTTAAGCCCGGGCGACGGAACCAAAGAAATTTACGCATGGTATAAAGATTCATATTCAAACATATCCGATCCATGCAAATGCGTCGTTTTATTCGACCGGCAGCCGCCGTCCGGATCGTTTTCCGTCGCCGGCGAAGAGCGCTGGATTAACCGTAAAAATATAGAGCTAGACTGCACGGCTTCGGACGCGGTGGGAGTTAACGCTTACCTGGCTTCGCTTTATTGCTATAGCATGGAAGAATTGAAGGCCAATCCCAATTATTGGAATTATGTAGTTCCTCAAAAAAATATCGCTTTTACAACTAATATCAGTCTTTCAAGCACGAACGGCGAAAGGCAGGTTTTTTTGTGGCTCAAAGACGAAGCCGGAAATATTTCACAGCCGATCGTAAAAGTATTAAAATACGATAATCTGCCGCCGGTTTTAGGCCGCGAAAAATTGACTGTAACGAAAGTGGCCGGAAGTTCGAAGGGGATGCAGAACGGACCCGCCGAAACGGCCCAATTCGATTTTATAGACAGCTTATACGTGAATAAAAAAGGTGAAATATATATTGCCGACTTCAGAAATAAAATGGTGCGAATATTAAAAAACGGCATGGTTTCGTTATTCGCCGGAACCGGTTCCGAAAACCGCAGCAGCGAAAATGTGATTCCATATCCATTCGGCATAGTGGAAGACGATTTCGGAGTGGTTTATATCTGCGACGGTCACATTTCCAAAAAAGTTACGCCTGACGGAAAAGTATCGCGATATGTCGGCAACGATTTTCGCAATCCCAATAACGAGTTTCATCACAGCGGAGACGACCCGATAATTGAAACGTCACATATATCAAGGGCGGAATTTCGTCAGATAAGCGGAATCTGTATGGACCGCTTCGGCAACGCTTATATTTCCGACGTAAAGCATATCAGAAAAGTCCGAAACGAAATAGTCACCGTCTATGCCGGAAATACAAAAGGTTCCAACGCCGACGGCATATCTTCAGACGTAAAACTCAATAACGTAGCCGATGTTACGGTTGACGAAGCGGGCGTGGTTTATTTCGTGGATGCCGGCTCCAGCGACATCAGAAAAATAACGACCGACATGCGGCTGATAACCATAGCCGGAAAAAACGGCATTCAGGGATTTAAAGATGGATACCCAAATGAAAATCTCGTAAACAACCCGACTTCGATCGTAGTGGACAAAACCGGCGTGCTTTACATCGGCGACTTCGGAAATCGTAAACTAAGAAGAATAACGCCGGACGGTTTTATGTCCACCTTTGAGGCCGACACCGATAGCATTCAAATCTTAAACCCGCAGGGCCTTTCGCCACACCCGGACGGCGGGCTTGTATTCGGCGAACAGGAGCTTGACCAGATCAAGCATATCGCGTTCGATTATTCCAACGGCCTGCAGCTTGTCAGCGGAAACGGTCCGGACGACGGAACGCTCACGCTGGCGCTGACAGCGTCCGACAATTATTCCGGCATCAGCGCTTACTATCTTTCGGATACGCCTGACGCGCCGGCGCCCACTGAAAGCGGTTGGACTGAACTGGACTACAAAGGCGGCGAGCAGACTTTTGAAGTGGCATACAGACCCGCGCGTCCCGGAGAAGCACAGACGGTTTATGCCTGGCTCAAAGACAATGCAGGAAATGTTTCCGGTTACGAAAGCCTTAAAATAAACGAAAAGACCATGCAGATCGTCGAATCGATAGGGGCCGGAGAGCTTTCTTCTCCCGCCGCGTTAGCTTGCGATAAGCAGAACAATATTTACGTCGCGGATTCTTCTAATAACCCGCTCAGCCGGTTTACTCCCGAAAAGATACATTCCAGGCATGGAATCGCCGGATATGCCGCCGACCGCCTCGGCGAAACTATAAATTCTATCGTGTGCTTCAACGACGGCAATATAGGCGTGGTGGAAAAATCCAAATTAAGGTTTTCATTTTTAGACCCGTTTTACAAAATAATAAATTATATAACCCTGAGCATAGACCTGGCTTTAAATTATAACGACTCGCAAACAACCGTTTCAGGAGACCTTAAAAACAAAATAAACGATAAATATTATAATGAAAACCGCAAGAACGAATTTGGAATAAAATATGGCTATAATTATGATTTTACTTATGAACCGGATTTTTACTTCAGCCCCGATAAATTAGAAGTATATAAAGACGCTGATTATACTCAAAAATTGAACGGTCCTGTTTCCAGCTATAAATACCCGGTATTATATTTAAAAGTCAGCGGCTCTGGCAGCGAGTCCCAGAAAGTAAACTCGCTTATAGCCCGCGTAAGAACTACAGGCGACACCGCCGGCATCGGAATACAGTTTGTCGAAACCGGCGCGGATACGAACGTTTTCAAAGCCAGCCTGAATTTAGGTAAATCCGCTTCACTTTTCGATTCGCGCATCGGAATAGAATTGAACGATAAAATTTATTTAACCTTTTATTCACGGATAAAAGAAACTACTTTTAATCTGGATGTAAAAGGCAGCTGGGTGGAGGTCGGCGCGAACCTGCCATTGAACTCCGCCGCCACGAATCTATCCATGATAATACACGACGGCATAGTTTATGTAGCTTACAGCGATGATCAGCAGGGCGGTAAGCTCACCGTTATCAAATGTGAAAACGAAAAATGGGTTTTTGTCGGCAATCCCGGCATTTCAGAAGGCATGGTGCGCGAAGTCAAGTTGGATATGTTAGATTCCAGGCTGTGCGTACTTTATACCGACTCTTCTTCAGAATACAAGACCACCGTTATGTTTTTTAACGGCACCAAGTGGGGCCCGCTGGGCGATAGGGCTTTCAGCGAACCTAACGCTTCGTTTTTATCCATGACGACGGCCGGCGATTCCGTTTTCATAGCCTACACCAACTGGATGTTCGGCGGGCTTCCGCAGATAATGAAATACGCTCCGGACACCGGATGGAAGAAATTCAGCAGCAAGGGCCTGTTCGATAAACATTGCGATTTCAATAATATCGTATCCGATAACGGCGTTCTTTATTTTCTGACTCGCGACAAACTGCTTGCCGGTTTTCTGCTTTATAAATTCGTTAACAACGAATGGATAGCGCTGACTGACGGGCCTCAGCACAAAAAATGCGAAATGCTGAGGCTGAGGATCGTCAGCGGAGTGCCTTATGTGGCTTATGCCGATTTAGGAACCGGGCTGTTATATTTAAAGAAATTCGAAGACAACGAATGGAAAAAAATCGGCAAAGGAGCGGTTTCTGAAGGCAGGTCGCTGTTTTGCGATCTGGCGATAAGCGGTAAAGTGCCTTATATGATATATATAGACAATTCAGTCGGCAATAAAATCGTCGTATCGAAATTCATAAACGACGAATGGGTCAACGTGGGTGAAAAGGGCATTTCATCCGGAATATCGGATTATTGCGCGATAGAATGCTACAACAACGAACCCTATATAGCCTTCCGTGACGTTCACACCGGGGAAAAAATCAAGGTGTTAAAGTTCGAATATTGAAAAAACAGTTTTTACAACCGCGGAAAGCGACGGCATAAAAAGCTTATGAAAAAAATATATGCAATTTTATTAATATACGCTTCTATCAGGATCGGGCTGCTATTTTCTGGTTATTATTCCGCCGCGGACGCGGAGCTGGCAAGGGACGCGTCGCTATATTTTTCGAAAGATGAAATCGGCCGTTCCGCAGATTATTTCAGATGGGGCTACGAATTCAAAACGCTGATGTTTTTGAACGCCGCCGCCTATTATTTTTTATGCGTAAAAACCTTTTTCAGCGAAAGTTTCGCCAAAAAAGCGGCGCGTTTCGAAGCGGCGAACGCTTATGTTTCAATACCGTTATTCGTCTTCGAATTTTACGCCGGGTTCATTTTGTCCGTCCTGCCTTATCGTTTCATCAACGGTTATTTAAAAGAAAGTTATTTTAATTTCACGCGTCTTTCTCCCGCGGGCTGGTTGTTAATGCATGTCAAGCAGGCCGTCGTAGAAGCTTTGATAGTTTCGCTCATTTTAATATTTATTAAATTAATAATTTCGAAATTCGCGAAAAGCTGGCATTTTATTCTGCCGCTCTGCGTTCCGGCGGCCGGATTAGTTTTTTCTATAGCCGCGCAATTTTTAATTCTGCCTTTTTTTTACGTTTCCTCCCCCATGCCCGAAAGCTCTTTAAAGAAAAAACTCGCCGCTATAGCCGGAGCGCACGGCGTGAGCGCGAGCGAAATATACGTTATAAACGAAAGCGCGTATTCAAATCATACCAACGCTTTTTTCACCGGCTTCGGGCCCTTCAAAAAT
>MWBZ01000074.1 GCA_002069765.1 bacterium ADurb.Bin243 | reverse complement strand
TTATTCAACCGCCATTTCATTAATCGATTCTAAAACCATAAAAGCGATCGCCACAAAAGCGGGAATGACCGATTCTACAATCACTTCCGCTTCGTTTATGATAAACATACCGCTGCCTCAAGTTGCGGCGCCTGTAATCAGTCCGAACGGCGGAACTTTCAGCTCCACTCAAAGCGTAACTCTAACGAGCGCAACGGCGGACGCCATCATAAAATACACTCTCGACGGTTCCACGCCTTCGGCTTCTAATGGTTCCGTTTATTCAACCGCCATTTCATTAATCGATTCTAAAACCATAAAAGCGATCGCCACAAAAGCGGGAATGACCGATTCGACGGTTACTTCCGCTTCGTTCAGCATAAGCATACCGCTCGAGCAGGCGGCCGCTCCTACTTTCAGCGTAGCCGAAGGCACGTTTGACGCCACTCAATCGGTCGTTCTTAGCAGTTTGACCGCGGGCGCGTCTATTTATTACACGACGGACGGTTCCGTCCCCACTTCGTCGAGCGTTTTATATTCGTCTGCGATTTCAGTCGGCGTAAACACCACGCTCAAAGCGATTGCGATTAAATCGGGCATGACCAGTTCAACAGTAGCGAGCGCAGCCTATAACATAAGGGCCGCAGCTCCGTCATTTAGCCCCGCGGCTGGAAGTTTCTCCAGCGCTCAGAATGTAACTATAACGAGCGCCACACCAGGCGTAACGATAAAATATACGACAGACAGTTCGACACCTTCGTCAACGAACGGCCTGACTTACTCGTCGCCGATTTCGCTTGGCACAACAACCACGGTAAAAGCGATCGCAATTAAATCCGGCATGACCGATTCCAACGTTTCCACCGCATTATATAGTATAACCATTTATTCAGGCGGAGGCGGCACGCCGCCGGCCGACACCACGCCGCCCACTTTCGCGGCGACATATCCCAAAACCGCCACGGTAGCCACTACCACTCTTGATTTAAAAGTGCAGTCCAGCGAAAGCGGCACCGCATATTACGTAATACTGGCAGACGGCGCCTCCGCGCCTATCGCCGCCCAGGTCAAAAACGGAACCGACGCATCCAACGGCGCCCTGGCGGCCAACCTCAAAGGCAGCCTGGCCCTCACGGCCAATACCGAAGCTACCGCCAATATTACAGGCCTTACGGCGGGAACCGCTTACGATATCTACGTGGTTGCGCAGGACAGTTCTTCAAACCTTCAGGCTTCGCCGGTGAAGGTGGATGTGACGACGGTTGCTTCATCTCCAGCTTTTTCAAGCGTAGTCGCTTCTAATGCAGGTTCTAATATCGGACTCGGTGTAAACGACAACGTCGTAATCACTTTCGATCAGAACACAAATAAACCGGCTATAACAGCGGCTAATCTCAATACCTGGCTCGTCCTCAGCGGAGGACACAGCTGGGGAACTGCACTCGTGGATGGCGATATCGTCTGGAATGGTGCGGGAAATGTTTTAACTATTACTTTCAGCGACATTACAGGTTCTACAATCGCTGTTGGAGATACCGTTACTTTAAATGCGGCGGCTAATATCAAAGACGCAGCAGCTACTGCGGCCGCAAGTACTGCCGTCAGCGCAGCTTCTACCGGTTCGTTCACTTCATCTCCAGTTTTTTCAAGCGTAGTCGCTTCTAATGCAGGTTCTAATATCGGACTCGGTGTAAACGACAACGTCGTAATCACTTTCGATCAGAACACAAATAAACCGGCTATAACAGCGGCTAATCTCAATACCTGGCTCGTCCTCAGCGGAGGACACAGCTGGGGAACTGCACTCGTGGATGGCGATATCGTCTGGAATGGTGCGGGAAATGTTTTAACTATTACTTTCAGCGACATTACAGGTTCTACAATCGCTGTTGGAGATACCGTTACTTTAAATGCGGCGGCTAATATCAAAGACGCAGATGCCACTACAGTCGCCAGCACCGCGGTTAGCGCAGTTTCTACTGGTTCGTTTTAATGTATTAACTGAATATAATCAATAAAAAATGAAGAGAAAAATTGAATGATTTTCTCTTCATTTTTATATTTTTAACAAATGTCAGCCCTTAAGCCATATTTTTTCGTAAAAATTTGCTTTAACACGCAATAATCTATTTTAAAGATATTTTTTCATTCAAATTTGCATTAAGGATTAGTTATGAAAACTCTAATTTCTTATATCATACACTACAACGACGGAGCTGCTTCACATTATAAGTAGAAAAAATTTTCTGACCCCCGCCTAAAACTACTTAATCACTATGAAAATTAGAGCTATTGCAAACCCAATCCCATAATTTTTTTATAAAAAGGTGAAATCATGCACATACTTGGAATCGTAGGATCAATGCGAAAAAATAGATATACCAATCTTCTGGTGAATAGTGTTATAGACGAGATTAAGGCGCTCGCGCCGGAATCTTCCTCTGAAATAATATATGCCGCAGACCAGAATGTGGCGCCCTGTCAGGTGGTATGCTCGAAATTTTGTTCTGAAAATCCTTATAGATGCGTCAAACCCGATTTCGCGGCGGAACTGCTCGAAACCATGATTAAAGCAGACATTATAATCATCGGAACCCCTCAATATTTCAGAGGCGCGCCGAGCGGATTTCATACTCTTGTCGAAAAGCTAATCGCCATATTTTTTAATTATGAAACGGGCGGAAGCGGCACGGTAGAATCGCCGTTAAAAAACAAACCTTGCGGCCTCGTCGGAGTGGCGGAATATTCAAATCCTCACCAGATGCTTGAATATCTAAACGATTTTTGCTGCCTTTTAAAAATGGAGCCGGTCAGACTCGAAAAATTTCCGTATCTTGGCGTAAGCGGCCAGGGCGATGTCACAAAAGACCAGACTTTCAAGCCATTCGAACGTTCAAAAGATCTCGCGGCAGCGATAATACAAAAAATCCAGTCTCAAAAAAGCTTATCAACCGACACGCAATCCATAAAACCATCAAGTTAACTTACCGCCAGCCATTATTGCTGCGCAGACGCGCGCATGCGCGCGTCTGCAGAAAGAAGAAATAAAATAAAGTAAAGTAAAAGAAAAGAAAAACACGACCAGAATGCAATCCAATTAAAGGCACGACAGAAAGGCCGGCAATCCGCAAGCATAAAGCGTCAGGATAATTAGGGGTTGGAAGGGTTTTTAAGGGAAGGTAGGGGCCTTTGGCCTCTAGCCTTCCCTTATCAAAAAAGAGCTGGAAATAAAAATCTCATCGGAAAATTTTAAAAACCGCCGTTTAAACTCAATTAAGAGGTTTTGCGGCGGTTTTTTATTGTTATTGCATTTTTTAATTTTGATTTTTCGATGAATTTTCCTGGCGCTTCAGTAATTAAAAGCTTAAACTGCGATATAATCAGCTTCGGAAGACGGTTCCGGTATCGGCAGATTATCTTCCAGAAGTCCCTGTATATGAAGTTCGATAGCATCGTGGATATTTTTTCTGGTTTCATCAGGATCACGGCCGGTGGCGATGCAGCCGGGCAAATCCGGAGAATATGCGCTATAATTGCCTTTGGCTTTTTCTATTACAACAAGAAAGCGACGCATTTTACTTAACCTCCTTAATCTGAGCCTGTTTCATGACGCTGTTAAGAGTTCCGGGTGCGATGTCGTCATTAAGATTGCCTGAAATAGTGACACGCCCAGGTTTATTTATATGCTTATATTGCCGATGGCTGCCTTTGGTCGTTACCAGATACCAGCCATCCTTTTCAATCCTTTTAATTATATCTTTAACTTTCATAACTGCATTATACCATAACCTGCGCGTTTTTGCAATCATGAAGGTCTTTTTCAACTGTGCATAATAACCGGATCCAGATAAGCTGATTAACATAAAGCGCAATCCATGAAACCCTCAACTTAACTTACCGCCAGCCACTATTGCTGCGCAGACGCGCGCATGCGCGCGTCTGCAGAAAGAAGAAATAAAAGAAAAGAAAAAATAAAAGAAAGTAAAGTAAAAGGAAGTAAAAGGAAAGAAAAACACGACCAGAATGCAACCCAATTAAAGGCACAACAGAAAAGCCGGCAATCCAGCAAGCATAAAGCGTCAGGCTAATTAGGGGTTGGAAGGGTTTTTAAGGGAAGGTAGGGGCCTTTGGCCTCTAGCCTTCCCTTATCAAAAAAGAGATGAAAATAATTCAATTTCGGACACAATTTCGGGTTCGCCTTGAAAAATATCGTATGATATGTTAAAATAAGTCGGTTAAAAATCTAATAATTTAACGGAGGCCTTTTATGAAAAGCGGGTTCAGATTATTGAAATTACTAATGGTTTTCGTCATGTTTTTTTCTTCATTCGGTTTTCTGGAAGCGGCCGATCTGAGCATACCGGAAGGGACGCTTGTAAAGATAAGTCTTGAAACGCCGTTATCGTCAAAAGTCAATAAAAAGGGTGAGATGGTAAAATTCAGCGTTATCGAACCGGTGAAGATAGCTTCGAAAACGGTTATTGAAAAAGGCGCGCTGGCGCAGGCGCAGATAACCGAGGTGCGCGGCCCCGGCAAGTTTGGAAAAAACGCCAGGATAAAGTTGAAATTTCTCTTTGTGATGGACAAAAAGGGCAAGCAGGTCCCGATAAATCTCGGCGAAGAATCGGCTAAGATTAATAAGCAGGAAGGCTATGCCATAGGCGCTTCGGCCGGCGGATTTTTACTTCTTGGTCCCATAGGCCTTCTCGGCGGGGCGTTTGTTAAAGGAAAGCATGTAGAGCTGGAAAAAGGCAGCAAGCTTTTTGTAGAGACAGTTAAAAAGTAGAGTGAAACATAAATCGCGAGGGCCGCGGGCTTGATATCGATTGACAAAAACCGCATAAATCGGTTATAATATGGCGGGTTTTATTTTTACGTTTAAATGTGATAATTCATAAAAGTTAAGGAGGCGGCCGTGCAGGTTTTAATCATGTACTATTCGATGGGCGGCAGGACTAAAAAGATGGCTGAAGCGATCGCTCGCGGGGTTCAATCTGTAGAGGGCGCGGCATGCGTTATAAAGGCCGCGGAAGAGGTCGGCAAAGAAGAACTTATAAACTCCTCGGCTCTCATAGCCGGTTCGCCGTCGTATTTAGGCACAATGGCGGCCGATTTAAAGAAAGTATTCGAAAAAAACATAGGGATACGCGATAAAATGTGCGGCAAGGTAGGCGCGGCTTTCGCGGGCGCGGCGGAAACTCCGGGCGGTGCAGAGACCACATTGTTGTCAATAATACAGGCCATGCTCATTTACGGCATGGTTATAGCGGGCACGCCGGTATCGACGGCTTCAGGATATTACGGCGCGGCCATAACCGGAAACACCGGCGGCGGCGTAACAGACCGCGACTCTTTTGAGCTGGGCAGGAATGTGGTTTTATTGGCTATGAAACTGTCGAAATAGACGAAAAAAATCATTTTGAATCGAATAAAGTAAAAACATATATTTAAATCAATCGATAAATTAAAGGAGAATTAAAATTGCAGCCCAATCAAGCAAAAAAAAGAAAAATAATCGTAACCGCGGGTCTTCCTTACGCTAACGGCAACATTCATATAGGCCACCTCGTGGAATATATTCAAACCGATATATTCGTAAGGTATCATAAACTTGTGGGGAACGACTGCGTTTATATATGCGGCGACGACACACACGGCACGCCGATCATGATTTCGGCCAGGAACGCCGGCATAACGCCGGAAGCGCTGATAAATAAAGTCCATCAGGAGCATTCTAAGGATTTCGCCGATTTTTACGTGAATTTCGACAATTTCCACACCACACATTGCGAAGAGAACAGGGAATTTTCGGAGTTCATTTATTTAAAAATGAAGGAAAAGGGGCTTATTTCTGAGACACAGATCGAGCAGCTTTACTGCGAGCACGATAAGATGTTTCTGCCCGACAGGTTTATAAAGGGCTCCTGTCCGAAGTGCAAGGCTGCGGACCAGTATGGCGATTCATGCGACGCCTGTTCGTCCACGTATGCGGTTACGGATGTAATAGAGCCTTACTGTTCCATGTGCAGGAACAAGCCGGTGATCAAAAAATCGACGCATTATTTTTTCCAGCTGAGCAAAATGGCGGGCGAGCTCCAGAAATGGATAAGCGAAGGGCATTTACAGCCCGAAGTGACAAACAAGCTGGGCGAATGGTTTAAAGACGGCCTGCGCGACTGGGACATTTCGCGCGATGCGCCGTACTTCGGCTTTAAGATACCGGGTTCCGACGATAAATACTTTTACGTATGGCTCGACGCGCCGGTCGGCTACATGGCGTCGTTGAAGAACTGGGGGGCCAGAAACGGCCGTACGTTTGAAGAAATGTGGCAGGACCCGAACGCTGAAATTTATCATTTCATAGGTAAAGATATACTTTACTTCCACACTCTGTTCTGGCCGGCGATGCTGATGACGTCGGGATTTAAGACGCCGGATAAAGTATTCGTTCACGGCATGTTGAAAGTGGACAATGAAAAAATGTCCAAATCAAAGGGCACGTTCATCAACGCGAAGACGTACCTGAAATATTTGAACCCCGAGTATCTTCGTTATTACTATGCGTCCAAGTTAGGCTCAGGAATAGAAGACATCAACCTGTCGGTAAAGGACTTTCTGTACAAAGTGAATTCGGAGCTGGTGGGCAATATCACCAATATAGCTTCGCGCGTGGCCGGAATGTTAAATAAGAGTTTCGACGGCGTTATAGGCGAAATGGACGAAGAGGGAAGAGCGCTTTATGAAAAGTGCGTCGCCGCGGCTCCGCAGATCGGCGATTTCTATGAAGGCCGCGAATTTTCGCTGGCGGTACAGACAGTAATAAGGTTAGCGGACGACGTGAATAAATATGTCGACAACAAAAAGCCGTGGGCGCTTTTAAAAGAAAACGCCGGCGAATGTCATAAAGTTTTATCGGCCGTTTTAAACTGTTTCAAAAATTTCATGATTTACTTAAAGCCGGTGCTTCCCAAGTACGTAACGGACGCCGAAGCCATACTTAACGTAAAACCGCTGGGCTGGAGAGATATAGCGGCGCCGTTAAGCGGCCATAAAATAAACGAGTTCAAGCCGCTGATGGTCAGAATCGAGCAGGAAAAAATCGACGGCATGATAAGCGAATCGAAGGAAAGCCAGAAAACATTTAAGGCCGAAGTGAAAGCGGCCGAAAAATCGGCGGCCGGAAAGAGCGATAAGGCAGAGAGCAAAACTGAAGGCGTTTTGAATATTGCCGAGATCGCAATCGAAGACTTCCAGAAGGTCGATTTAAGGGTGGCGGCGGTAGTGGCCGCAAACGACGTAGAAGGCGCCGATAAGCTTTTACAGCTGACGGTTTCCGTCGGCGGTACGACTAAAAATATATTTGCCGGAATAAAGAGCCACTATAAAAAAGAGGATCTGGTCGGAAAGCTTGTGGTAGTGGTGAATAATCTCAAGCCGCGCAAGATGAAATTCGGGATGTCGGAAGGCATGGTAATAGCGGCGTCGAAAGGCGATAAGATGTCGCTGTTAACGCCGATGGCGCCTATTGAAGACGGCGCAAAGATATCGTAATAAGGTTTTCTATAAGCCCTTTCGCGCGCATGTATTATTTTACGCGCGTCGTGAAAGGGCTGATAATTTTACTGAAAGAACATGGAGGAATTATGGCTCAAGCGAGCGTGGCTAAATTTTTATTATCCGCCAGGGCGGTAGAGCAATTTCCGAGGCCGCTGGATTTCGAAGCCGCGTTTTTCGGCCGGTCCAACGTCGGAAAATCTTCGCTGCTCAACACATATACCGGAGTGAGCAAGCTCGCGCGCGTGAGCGGAACGCCCGGCTGCACGCGTGAAATCAATTTTTTTCTGATCGACAACAAGTATTATCTGGTCGATTTACCTGGGTACGGATACGCGCGTTATTCAAAAGACGAGCAGCAGCGCTGGGCCGAGCTGATCAACGAATATATAAGCCTTCGCGCGAGCCGGATACTCGGCGTGGTGATATTGGATATCAGGCGCGGACTGACCGATCTGGATGTAATGCTGCTGGATATTTTAAAATCGCACGATGTAAATTATATAATCGTCGCCACAAAAATCGACAAGTTAAAGACCAATGAGCTGCGGGCCGCAACGCTTCTGCTAAAGTCGCAGATCAAATCGGCCGGATTCGACGGAGATATAATAAGGTTTTCATCGGTAACCGGCGAAGGCAAGAAAGAGCTTTACAACAATATAACTAAAAAATATCAGCACTACAAAGAGGTCCAAAAAGAAAAAACGGACGGCGTTTTCGTAGATGAATGATATAAATTTCGCCGTAACGGTAGTCAAGGCGACGGGCTCCACCAATGACGACCTCGAGGCGCTGGCAAAATCGGATATTATAAGCAAAGATTCGCTTTTAAATTTTCACGGCTATACGGAGATAGCGTTTTCGCAGACTGCCGGCCGCGGCCGTTTTGACCGCGAGTGGGATTCGGGACACGGCGGGCTTTACCAATCGACGCTTTTATTTATGGAAGCGCTTCCCGGAATCGATTTCAGCAAACTCACCATAATAACGGCGCTGGCTGCCTGCGGCGCGATTGAAAAATTGCTGCCGGAAGGCATTTTACGCATCAAATGGCCGAACGACATAACGGCTGGGGGAAAAAAAATATGCGGGATGCTGCTGAAAGCGATGCCGGGCATAACCGGCACTCCAGTGATCATAGGGATCGGGGTAAACGTATTCAATCAGGTGGACCGAAGTAAATTAAGAAACGCTAATATTCTTCAACCCGGCAATCTTGAGGAATTCGCTTCGCGAAAATTCGGCGAAAGCGATATTATTGAATTATCCGGCGCCATAGGTGCCGCTTTGAACGGCCTTTTAAAAGAAGCCGCTGCGGGCGGATACGAGCGTATATTTTCCGATTACAATTCCAGGCTTTTATATAAGGGAGAAAAAATAACGCTTTACAACCGCGTTGAAGAGGATATCGTAATGGCCTCGGGAATATTTTGCGGCCTCGATGAAAACGGGTTTTTAAAAATCGAAAACGCCGATACGAAAGAAATAAAATCTTATCCGTCGGGTGAAATCAGAAGGATCCAGTAGATTCGCGTTACGAGCAGTAAGGTTATTATCTTAATTATTACAGGGGCTTAGCTAAACTATAATTAAATAATTCCGATAAGTAAATCAGGCCGCGCCATTTTACGGCCTGATTTTTGCGATAAGGAAAAAATATGAATTATAAAAACATCAAATTAATCAAGGTTTCACTTTTTATTGCGGTGTTTTTCATTTTATCGGCCTGTCATGATATTTCATATGCGCGGCCCAACAAGCCTAAAGACAATCTGGAGTTCGGCACGTGGCGCAATAAGCTGAAAGGTTCTCTGGGGTTCGCCAATACGGGGTTCGACCTGAAAAGCGATTTTAAAGCGGACGGCGATTTTGATTATAAAACGGTAGCGCTTCTGGGTTATTCATATAAGCTGGGTTATTATTCGGATATTTACTTACGCTCGAACCTCACCAAAAATTCGGGTTCTTTAAAAGCCGCGGGAAAAAACAACGTTTTGATAAACAATATAGTTTTCGGCGCTGGCGGCGTTTCGAATATCGCGGTTGACATGCGTTTGAGCGATATCGAGCTTCTGGCTTCAAGAGAACTGGCCGCGACCGACCGAAACGGCTTTATAGACGTTATTTACGGCGCTAAATTCATAAGGCTTTCGCTCGATTTAACCGACAAAGACTTTAAAATGTCGAACCACTATTTAAGGCAGCTGCTGGTGCCTGTTGCCGGATTTCATACGCAGTGCAAAATCGACGACAACTTCAAATTTTACGCCTGGCTTTATGCGGGAAGCGCCAAAGCGGACAGCGGCTCGAGCATGAAGCAGTATAAAACGACGGACCTGGATGCTGGAATCGAATACCATCTGACGCCTCGCGCTCCGGAATATGTGGAAATCGGCCCGGGCCGCGACGAAGAGCCGGAAAGTCTGACCCAAAAGATCGACTGGTATGTAATAGCCGGCTATAAAGCGCGTTCGTTCAAGGAAACGATGGGGGCGAACGTAATAAAAATAGATCACAGCGGGCCTGAAATAAAATTTTCCGCCAGATTTTAAACATTACGAATCGATAAAAATTAATATAAAAAACGCCGGGCTGTATGACAGTTGCGGCGTTTTTTTTATTTTTTTAAGCCGTCAGGCGGCCGGAGTTTTTCAAAAGGCGACAAATAAAATCTGATTTATAATAATAGTATTGATTTTATTATCGATTTGATGTAAAATTAGGTATAGTGAATATTTAATACTTTAGGCCGCGCGAACGTCATTTTAAGTGAAGAACGCGGCTTATATTTTAAAAGGCGGAACTGCATTGAAAAAAGCCATCAAATCGGGGATGCATAGTTATAAATCGATACTTCGCGCGCTTTTTTTACTGATAATTTTATCGCCGCTCGCGGCGGCGCTTCCGTCTAATCCTGTCAAAAGCAGGAGTGTAGAAGAAATAAGCGTAATCAAAATAGTGGACGGCGACACTCTTACCATAAACTATAAGGGCAGCCGTGAAAGCATAAGGCTGATAGGCATAGATACGCCGGAAAGCATCGGCGGCAAAAAAGCCAGGCGCGACGCCAGAAAGAGCCACAAAGACATGTCCGAAATATTATCCAGCGGAAAGGCCGCCGCGGAATACACTAAAAAGACGGTATCGCCGGGCGATGTCATTTCGGTGGAATTCGACGTTGAAAAGCGCGACAGGTATGGCCGGCTTCTTGGGTATGTATTCTTAAAAGACGGCCGGATGCTGAACGAAGAAATCATTAAAAACGGCTATGCGAGCGTTTTAACGATACCGCCCAACGTAAAGTATCAGCAGCGCTTCGTGGAAGCGTACCGGTACGCGCGTAAAAATAATCTGGGTCTCTGGAAAGAGTAAAAAATAAATAAAAGCATATAGACGGCAACCATAAAAATAGTTCTGGAATGAATATTGCTCGTATAAACGATGAAAAAATAAAAACAGGGAGGTACCATTATGAAATATAAAATAAAATTTATGCTGGCATCCTCGGCGATTTCTCTCGCTTTAATATTTTCCCCGCTTTATTTATCTACGGGCGCATGCGCCTCTTCCGGCGGCGAAATGCTCGAGCACGAAGAGCTTTATGAAAAATATAAAAACGCGCCGGCCGGTTCCGAAGAAAAAGAAGAATACTACAAGCAATATAGCGCCGCCTATTCCGCTTATATAAAAAACGGGGGAAAACCTGCCTCTAAAAAACGCACCGGGTCCGAATATACGGCCGGCGATTCAAAACATAAGCATAGCGGCGGAGTTAATATCGAAGAAGCCGAAGACGGCGAAGAATTATCGAGCGCCGATCTTTATGCGATGTATAAAAACGAAAAAGACCAGGAAAAAAAGAAAAAGCTCTACGACGAATATCTTGCGGCGTGCAAGCGCGAAAAAGAATCGCGGCTCAGCGCTGAGAAAAATCCCGGCGCAGGTGGAAAAAGTGATAAAAATTTATCAGGGAAAAAAGCGGAAACTGTAGAAAGCGCAAAAGCCCGCGCCGACCGGGCGTATGAAAAGTATAAAAACGCGCCGGCCGGTTCCGGAGAAAAAGAAGAATATTATCAGCAATATCAGCGCGAATATAAAAACTATCAGGCTAAATTAAAAGAAAAGCGGAACGGCGGCGATGCGACCGTAGTTTCCAACGGCGACGCGTTAAAAAAGCAGAACGCTCCGTACTTTGCGGCCACGGGCGGCTATATTGCCGATACGCCTTCCACTCCAGTACCGGCGGTATCCGGCGGCGGGGGCGGCGGCGGTAATATATTTAAAAAACTTTTCCGCAAAGCCGAGCAATCGACCGAAAAACTGATAGGAGCTCAAACCACGGCGGCGCTCGAACTTTTGTACGGCGTGGATAAAGACCCCGCCATGAACGCGCGTCTCAACCGCGTAGCGGAAAGGATAGCGGCGGTTTCCGACCGGCGCGATATCGGCTACAGCTTTAAGATTTTAAAAATGAACGAGGTGAACGCATTCGCGGTGCCGGGCGGCGCGATATATGTAACGAGCGAAATGATGAATTTCATCTCATCCGATTCGGAGCTCGCGTTCATCCTCGGCCACGAAATGGGCCATCAGGTGGGGCGCCACTCGATAAAGGCGTTTGAAAAAGCTTTGCTTATAGACTATTTCATAAGAAATTCGAAGGCCGGCGTGATTAAAAACAATAAGCAGGCGCTGGAAATAGCCAACATGTTCCTTTCGATGCAATATTCGAGAGAGAACGAATTCGAGTCTGACAGGTACGGCTTCAAGTACGCCACGATGACCGGCTACAACCCATACGGTTCCGTGGCATTCTTCGACAAGTTAAAAAACAAATATGAAAAAGATAAAACGCCTGCATTTTTAAGACTCTTTCAGACCCATCCGTCAACGCACGACAGGCTGATAGAAGCTCAAAATATGGCAGTATCATATTCGGCTTCCAACCCTCAATGGAAGCAGTACGCGCCGCAGGCGAAATAAAGGGGACCGATTTGAGTAAAATTGTTTTAGATAAAAACGAGCTGGCCGATTTTGAAAACTCGGGCCATAAAGAATGGATTATAACTAACGGCCTGGGCGGATTTGCATCTTCGACGGCCGCAGGCGCGAACGCAAGAAAATATCACGGCCTGCTGACGGCTTCTTTCAACCCGCCGGTAGATCGTTATCTATTGCTATCAAAAATAGAAGAAGAGATTTCCAGCGCGGAAGAAGAGTATTTTCTTTCCTGCAACATGTATTCGAATAAAGTGATACAGCCGCGGGGCCATCTTTATTTAGAAAAGTTCGAACTTTCGCCCAATCCGGTTTTCACTTATAAAATAAATCAGAAAATAATATTGACTAAGAAAGTTTTCATGGTCCACGGGCGCAACGCCACGGTCGTAAAATATACTCTCGAAAGCGCTCCCGGTCCTTACAGCTTAAAAATGTACCCTCTGGTCACGTTCCGCGATTTCCATTCCAATACCAGCGCATCGGCGCCCGGTTTCGTTTATGAAATCAAAGGTTCCGGCAAAAACCTGACGGTAGTTTTCAAGAACGGGCATCTCGGAGAAAAAAAACTTTTTTTAACTTCCGACCGCGCCGTTTTCAAACGCAACGAAGTCTGGAACCGTGATTTTTTACTTTACAAAGAAACCGAAAGGGGCGAAGAAAGCTCGGAAGACCTTCTATGCCCGGGCCGGTTCAGCGTTTCTTTAAAGCCCGGCGAAAGCGTTTATATCACGGCGTGCGACGAAGACCCGGCCGGCCTTGTTTCGCCGTCCAAACTCGAAAAAAGCGAAGATAAGAGAGTTTCTGACATAGCCTGCCGTTTCGAGCCCGGGCCTGAAACATTAAAAAAACTCGCCTATAGCGCCGATTCGTTTATAGTTTCACGTCGCTCCACCGGCAAAAAAACTATAATCGCAGGTTACCATTGGTTTTCGGATTGGGGGCGCGACACGATGATATCGCTTTGCGGCTTGACTCTGGTCACGAAAAAATTCGACGTATGCCGCGACATTTTAAGCACATTCTCCGAAAACATAAAAAACGGGATAGTCCCCAACCGTTTCAGCGATAATTCCGGCGACCCGCCTGAATATAATGCGGTAGATGCGTCACTCTGGTATTTCTATGCGTTGTATAAGTATTACCGCTACACTAAAGACATTTATTTCATAGAAAATTCAATTTCCGCAATGAAAGATATCATAGACAACTATATTGCCGGCACCGATTTCAATATTAAAATGGACGCTTCCGACGGGCTGGTGACGCAGGGCGACGAAGGCGTGCAGCTCACCTGGATGGACGCGAAGGTAAACGGTTTCGTGGTTACTCCGAGAAGCGGCAAGGCGGTCGAAATAAACGCGCTCTGGTATAACGCTTTATGCGTCTATAAATATTTTTTGGGGCTGCTGGGACGCGATATCGAAAAAAAATACGAATTCTTAATCGGCCATGTAAAAAAACACTTCGCGCAAAAGTTCAAAAGCGCTTCCGGCGAAGGCCTTTACGATGTAATAGACTGCGCCGGCCTGGGCCGGGAAAAAAACACCGGCGACATTTCAAAGCAGATAAGGCCGAACCAGATATTCGCGGTATTTCTTCCGTTTTCTCCGCTGGACTCTGAAACCGCAAAAGAGGCCGTGGAAACCGTAGAAAAAAATCTGCTGACGCCGTTCGGCCTGCGCTCCCTGGCGCCCGGCGACGCCGAATACAAGCCTCGTTACGAAGGCGCAAGGTACGAGCGCGACTGCGCATATCATCAGGGAACTGTATGGCCGTATCTTATAGGCCCTTTTATTTCGGCGAAACTGAGGGTGAATAATTACGACCCGGAAACGCTCGATTTTTGCGCCGGGCTTATCGGCAATTTCGAGCCGCACTTAAAAGACGCCGGCCTTATGAGCATATCCGAAATTTTTGACGCCGAAAACCCTCACAGGCCGGCCGGCTGCATCAGCCAGGCCTGGAGCGTGGCCGAAATCATGCGCGCAGTATATGAAGACCTTGAAGGCAATTTCAGATTAGATAAATTAAGTTAAAACTAGAACTGCAGGTTCAATATGAAACCTTTTAAAAATCTACACATTACCATAGCCGTTCTGGCTATAACGCTCTTTTTCTCTTTTTATTTTCGGCCCGCCGTCTCTCGCGCCGAAGATACGCTTATAAAAATAGGCGTTTTCGCAGACGAAGGAAACGAAACATGCCACAGGCGCTGGGACGCCACCGCGGACCATTTAAGCGGATTAATGCCGGGATTTAAATTTCAAATAGTTCCGGTGATGTTCAACGACCTGAGAACACACCTCGAAGCCGGCACGATCGCATTTCTTATATGCGACCCCCAGATTTTCGCCGAAGTCCAGGCCGAATTCAGGGCGTTCTGCCTGGCGACCATGAAAACCGAACACGGAGGGAAAACATCCTCGGAGTGCGGCAGTGTGGTGTTCGTAAGAAAGTCGAGCGGCATTAAAACCTTTCAGGAGCTGAAAAACAAAAAATTCTTAGCCAGCCATCCCGGAAGTCTCGGCGGCTGGAGCGCCGCCATGCACGAGTTAAAAAAGGAATCGGTAACGCCTGAAACGGATTTCGCATCGTTCAATTTCGCCGGCGCATCAGAGCTTTCCGTAATAGCGGTTTTAAACGGAATCAGCGACGCCGGCTCTGTAAAAACCGGCGCATTAGAAAAACTTGAAGAAGCCGGTAAAATAAAAATTTCAGACCTGCGCATTTTAAAGCCGGCGAACTTCAAGGAAAAGCCTGATTTTCCATACGCTTTAAGCACCGAACTTTATCCGCACTGGGCCTTCGCCTGCTTTCCAAAAACAAAATCCGAGCTAGCGGAAAAAGCCGCCGGAATAATTTTAAAAATAAAAGCCGAAGATAAAGCGGCAAAAGACGCCGGAATAAGCGGCTGGGATGCGCCCCGCGACTATAGCGCGGTAGCGGATGTCTTAAAAGATATAGAAATCGGCTATTTCGCGATGCTCAGAAACATGACGCCTCTAAAATTAATTAAGCGGCACATTTATAAAGTCCTGGCGCTTATCGGTTTTATCGCCTTTTTGCTTATCGCCCTGGCTTATGTGCTGCGCAATAACCGCATAATTACGGAAGCCAGAAAAACGATAGAAAAAGAGCTGGAAGAGCGAAAAAAAATAGAAAGCGAAAGGCAGTTGAAACGCGAATTTCAATCGATAATTGCCGAGGCGCTTCAACTTTTCTTTGTAATCGAAGATTTTAACGACTGTTTTCAAATGGTTTTCGAGCGCGTTTCCCGGCGCCTTAAACTGCATCGCGTATTGATTTTCGAAGACGTTTCGCCTAAATCGGCAAAAATCATTTATCAATTCAACGCCGGCGCTGCGCCTTTAGTTTCGGAAAAATTCGATTACGCCGGGCTTCCTTCCTGGAAAAAATGCCTCGTCGAGGAAGTGATGATAAACTATCCTCAAAACGCTTCACTGCACGAAGAAATAAAATCATATATCAGCGCGCTCGGCGCCGGGCAGCTTCTTTCGCTTCCGCTATATATCAACAACGCATATTCAGGATTCATTATATTCTCGTGCGCCGAATCCGATCCGCTATGGGACGAATACGTTATTTCCCTTCTGTTTCCGCTCACCAACGTACTTTCGGCTACTCTGGAAAAAAAACGCAATATAGAAAATCTCCGCCAGCTGATCGGCACCAAGGATAAATTCCTGACGATACTCGCGCACGATTTGAAAAGCCCTATGGCCTCGTTTTCAATGCTTATAGACATGCTGCGTACAAATATGCTCGGAGAAGAAAAAAAGAACCTGACGCTCGACGGCATTAAAGATTCGATTTCGACCGTAATCAAACTAATCGACAGCGTCGTGATGTGGGCTAAAATGCAAAGCGGCGAAATCACGGCCTCGCGCGCGAGCGTCAGCATCGATTCTTTTATAGAGCCTAACGTCAGCTTGTTAAGCGGTCCGGCGTCAAACAAAAATATAACCCTTGAATATCAGAAATGCGATCTGACGGCATTCGCCGATAGTTCCATGATGCTGGCGGTCGTTCGAAACCTTATAAATAACGCCATTAAATTTACGCGTCCCGGAGGAACGGTAAAAATAAGCGCCTGTCTTGCCGGAGAGTTCGTAAAGATAACCGTCGAAGACGACGGCGTAGGCATGAACAAAGCCACTATAGACAAGCTTTTTAAAATAGGAGAAAAAATAGTCTCTCGCGGAACCGCGGGCGAGCGCGGAAGCGGTTTCGGCCTGATTCTTTGTAAGGATTTCGTGATAAAAAACGGAGGCGATATGATCGTTGAAAGCGAAGAAGGCAAAGGCAGCCGTTTCATTTTCACGCTTTCAGCCGAAGAAGGCCGCGGCGAAACGCTCAATAAATCCGCGGAGGCAAAAGCTCGCTGATTTTAGTGATTTTCCACGCGCCCGAAGCGTTTTTCGTTATTATAACGGTTTCGTCTACGGTGTTATCCACGTTATGCGAAAACGGCGACACCGCTTTATAGCGTTTGCGAAGCTTTATAGTAACTTTTGCCGTGTGCTCGCTCATTATGATATACTGGTCGTTAAACTCATACCCTATCGATTCTATTTTTTTAAAAAAATCCATATAGTCGTACATCAGGGTTCGATACGTAACTTTTATCGAAGGGTTTAAAGTATCGGGAAAGTTGATGGCTTCGTCAAAGCATGTAAGCAGCGGGCTTATTTCGCGTTTATTGAGGGAATCCTTCATAAGCGTCATAACGGCTTTTACGGGTTCGTCGTCGCCGAAATTGTTATCCACCCAGAAAACGTCACGGTCTTTCTGGACGCATCCGGTGCTGAACAAAATTATTACGATAAGTTTTATAACCGTATAGCTAATAAAGATTTTCTTTTTCATATTTCTCCCGCAGCTGCTGGATAAGCCCTTTTTCTTTTACGTTCATATAAATTTTTATTTTATTTAGTCCGGCCTTTATTTTTACCTGCCTGCTTATTTTTTCAAAACCTTCCCGGGAGCAGATCAATTTCTGCGTTCCGGACTCGTCGAGCTGCATTTCAAAATTGCCGTAATTATCGGTAAGGACTCTTTTACCGGCTATTTCGACCACTGCCTCGTAAATCGGTTTTTTGTCTTTTTTCTCGAGCACGCTCCCTGAAACGATAGAGTAAAAAGTATATCTTTGTAAAAAGATTTCCAGTTCCTTATCGTTTTTTAAAAAATCAATATCGCCTTTTTTGAATGTTTTTGAATAAGGCCTATGGGCTTTGCTGTAAACTTTTATATCGACCGCGCCGTCATAAGTTTCGCAATCGAAATAGCCGTCATGGTTTGAAATGGCGATTTCGTCGTTAACCCTCAATTCGGCTTTAACGCCCGAGCCGCTCACCCGGTCTATAAGGCGTCCTCTAATTTTAAGTTTTTTTTCAACGGGGCACATCGCCGCGTTTCTCGTAATTTCACGCTGCAGCGGTTCGAAATCTGCTTCGGACAGGGCCAATTCTTCGTCTTTATAACCTTTTTTACTAAAAACTATAATCGTTTCCCCGGCGGCTACGTTCAGCTCATAATAGCCGTTATCGGACGTTTTTAAAGGCTTCTTTTTCCCGCGTATTTTAACTTCGGCTTTAGCTATGGGGGCGGAAGTTTTCTGGCATGAAACATAACCGCAGAGCTTGAAGGTTGCGGGCGGCGACGGCTTCGCGCCGGCGAAGGCCGGCATGGCGAAAACAGACGCGAAAAATATAAAAATTACTAATTTCAGCTTTCTGAATTTTAGCTTCATATTATCTTGATATCGGCATAAAATTGTGATATAATTAGTTTTTCAGTAACTGGTCAAAATAAAAATATACGGGTGAAAAAATGATTAAAAATAATATTACTGCAAATAAAAATAAACGGCGGTTTTACATTCTTAACTTAATTGTGATATCGGCCTTTTTGATAGTTTCGGCATTTTTATCTTCCGCGGCATACTGCGCTCAACCTCAGGCCGGAAACGAAGACGCGTCAGCGGAATCGAGGGACGCCTTTCTTTCGAACGCCGAATTCGATAAGGCGAAAGCGGCGGTTGATAACTTTCTGAATGCCCTTCTTTCGGGAGATAAAAGCTATGAAAGGTTTACCACGCCCGAAGTCGGCGAAGAGTGCATATCTAATTTTTACATGGTGGATAAATACATAATCAAAAATTATAAACGCTCCATAAGCGTCAATAATTACGGCGAAGCGGCCTGCGTTTACGAAGGCGG
>MWBZ01000073.1 GCA_002069765.1 bacterium ADurb.Bin243 | reverse complement strand
GGCGAGGAGTTCACCGTCATTATGCCCGAAACCGATGCCGCCGGCGCTAAGGTCCTCGCCGAACGCCTGCGCAAGCGCATAGAGGCCTACGAGTTCCCCGGCCAGGAAAAACCGCTTCATGTGACTATAAGCATAGGCGTTTCCATTTTTCCCGACGACGCCACCGAAAAGCTCATGCTCATAAAAAAAGCCGACGACGCTCTTTACCGCGCTAAAGAAGCCGGAAGAAACAACACCCAGATATACTCGGAAGCTCCGGCGCCGCAGGAAACGGAAAAGAAAATTGAACAAAAACCAGCAGGCCATTAATATTTCCGTTTCGCACGGAAATTCATATATCAAAACCGCAATTTATAAAAACAACACTCAAAAGGCTTTTTTCAGGCTCGAATCTAAAAAACTGCCTTCCGTCAAGTTTTATCTGGCCGAGCTCGTCAAATTTTTCGATTATTTAAAAATGCCCGAGCCCGGCAAGGTATCCCTCGCCTTTAGCGCCACTAAAAAAAACGCCCGTGATTTTTACGCAAAAATATCCGCGAAAACGGGCTTTAAATTGCTCGAGATATCCTGCGGCCTGGATCTGCCGGTTAAGATAAATTACGATCCGCCGGAATCGCTCGGAACAGACCGTATCTGCGCGGCGGCGGCCGCTTTTCAAAAATATCGCGGCGAAAGCGAAAACATTGCGGTAATAGATTTCGGCACGGCCACGACTTTCAATCTGATAACTAAAAATGAATTTAGCGGCGGGCTGATCGCTCCCGGATTCGGGCTTTATAAAAACTCGCTCGGCGATTCGTGCGACTATCTTTTCAGGGTAAGGTTCAACAGGATTTCCGGCTTTTTATGCCGCGATACCGAATCTTCGCTGATAGCCGGAATTTACGGCGGCTATCCGGTGCTGGTGAACGGCTTGTATCGAAAGCTTCTTCAGGACGCGAGGCTGGAGGCTAAAGACGTATGCCTGGTTATCACCGGCGGTTATTCCAATTTTTTTACGACCATGTTCGAATGCCCCGTTATATGCGATCAATCGCTCGTGCTCGACGGCATAAATTATATCGCTGAAAGAAATAAGTGAAAATGAACAACGAAAATTATATCAGGGAACTTAACATAGGAAAGGTTCGGCTCGAAAATAATCTGATACTCGCGCCGCTGGCCGGAGTGACCGATTATCCTTTCAGGCTTATCTGCAGGGCGTTAGGCGCTGGCCTGACGGTCTCCGAAATGGTCCACGTGACCGCGCTGACTTATAAAAGCAAAACCACGCCGACTCTCACTAAAAGAAGCGAGGCAGAAAGGCCTTTTTCGATTCAACTTTTCGGCAACAAACCGGAGCATTTCGCCAACAGCGTTCGTTTTATAATTCGAAACCGCTTGAGCGAACTGATCGATATAAATATGGGATGCCCGGCCAAGCAGGTCGTAACTTCGGGCTCCGGCTCATATCTTATGAAACAGCCGGCTCTCGCGCGTGAAATAATTAAGGCCTGCGTTGACGCTTCCGCCGAATTCGGCTGCGACCGCGTCCCTATTACCGTTAAAATGCGCCTCGGCTGGGATTTAGACTCGATAAACGCCGTGGATTACGTTAAAATGGCCGAAGATCTGGGGGCCGAAATGGTTACCGTCCATGCGCGCACTTATTCCATGAGATTTTCGGGAACGCCGCTTTACCATCATGTAGCCGAATGCAAAAAGGCGGTTAAAATACCGGTGGTCGTCAACGGCGATATAAATTTATATGATTCCATAAAAAAAGTCCTTGATATCACCGGCGCGGACGGCGTTATGATAGGAAGGGCCGCCATGGGGCGCATCTGGATATTCAACGATATTTTAAGGCAGGCGGCCGGCAAAAGAATGCTTGACTTTAGCATAGCGGATGTTATAAAATTAATGAAGCTCCACGGTCGCCTCGTGGGAACTTTTTACAGCGATATAAACGGCGTTCTCAGTTTCAGAAAGCAGCTGCTGTGGTACACCAAGGGCTGGTACGATTCCGCCAGGCTGCGCGAGCGGCTCAAACTGGTGGAATCGCCCGATGAAATAGACGAAATACTCGACGAATATCTGAACCGCATCGGAAACCTCGCCCTTCCGGAAAATAAAATCTTTAACGTTTATGAAAAAGTTTACGTGTGAGTCCGGGGTTAAAAATAAGCGGCTGCCGGCTTTATAAATAAAGAAAAGAATCGATGATGACTATTAAACGCAATGTTGAAAATATGCAGGGCGCACTGGCCGCCCCGCCCGATAGTAATTTCGGCGGTTCGCTCCACGGGCGCGAGTTTTTTGCGCGCCTTTTTTTTACATTTCTTTTATCTTTGACAGCGGCGGTTTTTGCCGTTTCGCCGGCGCGCGCCCAGGTCGCCTTTCCGCCGGGAGAAATATATTTTTCTCCGGAAACAAATATAGAAGATAAGCTGATAGGCTTTCTCCACAGGGCCCAGGGCTCCATCTTTTTATGCGCGAGGTCGCTCGATTCCAAAAAAATCGCCGAAAAGCTCATCGAATTAAGAACGAAAAGAATGCTGCCGGTAAAAGTCATTCTATACAAGCCTTCCGCTGCCGGTAACGCTTACGTCGATCAATTCCTTTATTATAACATAGACGTAGTGCTCGCCGAGAACCCCGCAGGGTTCGACCATAATTTCTGCATGATAGATTTCAATTCCATATATTTTTCATCGGCCGATTTCAGCTATAAACCGATGAATCAGGACTATAACTATGCCATGATCATCAGCGGCAACGAAAAATTCGCCGAAAATTTTCATCATGAATTCGTAGAAATGTTCGAAGGCAAATACTATGGCCTGGCTTCGCCCGTAAACACGCCTAACGCCAATATCACTTTCAACGGCGCTACTCTGGATACGGCGTTTTTGCCCGAAGACGCCATCGACGGTAAAATCGCCTCGGTAATATCTAAAGCCGGCTCTAAAATTAGAGTGCTGGCGAATGAACTCAAAAACGATCTCATGCTCGACGGCATAATAGGCCGAAAAAACTCGGTGAGCGATATTTCAGCAGTCTTCGAGTACGGCGCGTCGGCGCAGTCGAAAGACGAATATGAAAAATTCAGAAGGGCTGGCATATACGCCGTTTATAACCGCGGCTTTACAAGGCTTAATTTCGGCGTCATAATTATAGACAACCAGTACGTAATGCTTTTCGGCGCCAATAAGTCTAAAAATAATTCATCGGAGGCCGATTCGTCGTTTATAACCATAAATTCGTCGAGCGTGGCTTCGGCGTTCAACGGTTTCTTCGATGCGGTAATGCAGAAAAACACCTTCGATATAACTTTGACCGGGCAGGTATTAAACGCGAGCAACAAATTGCCTCTCGATAATACCCGCGTATGGTTTCAATCGCTTACGGCATCGGCTTTTACGGATCATCTCGGATGGTACGAACTCAAAGGAACGCTTCCTGATGAATTCATGGTTACCGCCGAACGGGAATATTATTTTTCCAAAGATGTAATTATTTTAAAAAAAAATGGAAGAAGGCTTGATTTTTTACTCAATCATATTATATCATATAATAGTTTATCGGGATTTATTATAGATAAAAATACAAGGCTTCCGGTTTCCGGCTGCGGGCTCGTCGCGGAATATATCGAGCAGGGCACAGGGACGCGCACTTTCATAAGGACGAATACCAACGAAAAAGGTTTTTTCAGCTTTAAAGCATTGCCTCTGGGCTTCGTAGACATAGAAATATCGCACCCGAACTACCGCAAGAAAGTCGAAAAGTCCTATAAAATAATAGCGGGGGCGCCGATCAACCTTCCGGACGCGATTACTGTTGAAACCAATTATATAATAACGGCGTATCCCAACCCGGTATTCGAAGACAATATATTGATAAACGTAAAAGATTCGGCTGTAAGCGCGCAGGTGCCTACGGTGACGATAAAGCAGAACAATTATATCGAAGTGCCGGTTTCTATGAAAATCGCCGCTTCGGCCGACATGAAAAACATATACGTCGGCAACTATATTATTAAAAAAGGCTACTATGGCGCCGCCCGCATAAACGTTAACGGCGGGATGTCTTATAAAGACGTTATGATAGATTTTTTACAGGCGTATAAAAAATATACCTACGCGGCCCCTGCAGGCGGCGCGAGCCTTTCGATAGGCGAAAACGCCGTGCGGCGCTCAGGATATATTTCAATGGCCGCAGACCATAGCGCATCGGTTCCGCTGAACGGCGGCGAATTAAGGCCTGTGGGCGCAGAATTCCGGCCGATAGATATTTCGTTCAGCCGCGGGCTGGCTCTGGCGGCCGGTTCCGGCGACAGTTTCATAGAAATAAGCGTTGGCGCGGGCGATTATGAAAAGGCCCGCAATAACGCCGAGGGCGGCAGGCCGCATATCTACCGTCTGGATGAAAGCAAAGGCGTCTGGAATATGCTCGAAACCGCGGCTTATGAACCCGCGGCGGGCGCGAGCGGCGAAATAAAGCTCAAAGCGGCCCTGGAGCGCGCCGGAAAATACGCCGTATTCAGCGATAGTTCGGCCCCTCGTATAGAAAGCGTTAAAGCGAGGCAGGACAGGTTGGTTATAACGCTCAAAGACGAAGGCTCGGGCCTCAATGAAAAAAGCCTTTCGTTGTTCTCGCAAAACCGCCCGTTAGAAGGAAATTACGTCGCGGCGGCCGAAAGCGGAGCCGGAAATTCCGGCGGGGAACGCGAGTTTATTATAAACGGCGCCGGCGGCTTAACGGCCGGCGGAGCTAATATATGCATAAGCGACAATTGCGGAAATTATACGCTTTCGCCTCTTTCAAAAATTAATAGGATGGCCGTCAGGACGAATCAGGAGCAGGTGGAAGTATACCCCAATCCGTGCCGTGGAAGAGCAAAATTCAGAATCAGAAACGCGGCGGGAGATGACGTATCTATTTCGATTTACGACGTGTCAGGCAATAAATTGTTTGACGTATGCGAAAACTTTCAACTAAACGGTAACAATGCCGAAGTTTTATTTAACTTGGATTCGATGGGCGGCTATGGTTTTAGAAACACGCGTTTAGCCAACTCGACTTTTATTTATAAAGTTAAATTTTCTTCCGGCGCGGAAAAAACGGGTAAACTGGCAATTATCAAGTAACTTGTTCACTAGGAAGGTTTATTATGGGAAGAAGACGTAACGCAAGGGTATTGGCCCTCACATTTATGTATCAGTATGACCTTAAAACCTATGAAAAGATGGAAGACATTATCCATTATACTCTTTTTATGGACGAATACGAGGTCGATGTGGTTAATTACGCTACCAGACTGGCTTCGGGCGTCATAAAAGCCATGGAAGAAGTCGACGAGCTGATAATCAAATCGGCGGAAAACTGGACCATAGGGCGTATGGCCACTCTAGACCGCAATATTTTAAGGATATCCATCTTTGAAATGCTTTATGAAAAAGACGTTCCAAAGAACGTGACCATAAACGAAGCGGTCGAAATGGCTAAAATGTACAGCACCGAAAAGTCCGGCGAGTTCGTGAACGGCATTCTCGATAAAATAAGCAAAACATTTATCAAGGATAAAAAGTGAGGTATATTCTATGGCCAGGGTTGAAAAAAAATTACTTGGTCAGATTTTAATAAACGCAAGTCTGATAACGGAAAAACAGCTCGAGGAATCGCTTAAAGACCAGCGAAAAACCGGCCAGACGCTCGGCTATATTCTTATTTCTAAAAACTATATTTCGCAGCAGGACCTTATAAATTTTTTTGAAAGCAAGCTCGGCATACCGTATGCCAATCTGACGAATTATGTCATAGACCCTGAAATCGTTAAAATAGTGCCTTACGATATCGCTTCAAAGTATAATTTAATTCCGCTTCTGAAGGTAAAAAACACTCTTACGATAGCCATGCTCGATCCGCTCGACAGCTTCGTTATCGATTCGCTTAAATACACTACCGGCTGCGATATCAAGCCGCTGGTTTCCACGCGCGAGGAGATCGAAAAAGCCCTCGAACTTTATTACAACGTTAAAAAGAACGTAAAAGCCGATATTGCGGCCGAAAGCGACGCCGATCTGAACGAGCTGCAGCAGATCGCCAATAAGCTGCAGGGCATACCTGAAGCCCTTACCAACATAGACGGTTCGTCCGATAATGCGGCTCCCGTTATAAAACTCGTCAATTTAATTATTTTAAAAGCCATCGCCGACGGCGCTTCCGATATCCATATAGAGCCGTCGGATAAAAACTTGAGAACGCGTTACAGAATAGACGGCATCCTGCACGAGGTAATGACGCTCAGCAAGGCGCTGGAACCCGCCGTCACTTCGCGTATCAAAGTTATGGCGAACATGGATATTTCAGAAAAACGAATACCTCAGGACGGCAGGGCTGAAATGAAATTTCAGAACCGCAGCATAGATCTTCGTATTTCTTCTTTCCCGTGCGTTCACGGCGAAAAAATAGTTTTGAGAATTCTCGATAAAACCGGCATTATGATACCTCTCGAAGACCTGGGCTTCGCCCCGGAAGTGCTCGAAAAATTTAAAATGGTCATCAGAAAGCCGAACGGAATTATTCTTGTAACCGGGCCTACGGGCTCGGGTAAGTCCACGACGCTTTACGCTTCGCTCGATAAAATCAACTCCGTCGATAAGAATATCGTTACCATAGAAGATCCCGTCGAATACGAGCTCAGCGTAATAAACCAGTCGCAGGTCAACGTAAAGGCCGGTTTCACCTTCGCCGGCGGCCTTCGATCCATATTGAGGCAGGACCCCGACATAGTGATGGTGGGAGAAATCCGCGATCACGAAACGGCCGAAATCGCCATCAGGGCCGCATTGACCGGCCACCTCGTTTTTTCCACGCTGCATACCAACGACGCGTCCGGCGCCGTCACGCGTCTTATCGATATGAAAATCGAGCCGTTTTTGATTTCGTCTTCGGTTATATGCGTTATGGCCCAGCGACTCATTCGTAAAATATGCTCCGGATGTAAAACCGCTTATGTGCCGTCATCGCAATTTATCGATAAGATCAATCAGCTCGTAGAGGCGAACCTGCCCGACAATTTCGAACTCTACCGCGGCACCGGCTGCGCATTCTGCAAACATACGGGGTTTAAAGGCAGGACCACGATCAACGAACTGCTGGTACCTAATGAAAAGATACACGAGGCCATCGTAAACAGGGCCCCTACTTCGGTCATAAAAAAAGAGGCCCGCAAAAACGGCATGAAAACTCTCAGAGAAGACGGCATTTATAAAGTTATCGAAGGCCTTACGACTATAGAAGAAGTAATTAGAGTGACGCAGGTCGATGACTATTAATATTGATTTCGATTTCGACATATCCAAAATATCGTTCGATACGATTCTGCGCGTCAGATACGCCGAAACCGACAATATGGGAGTCGTATATTACGGAAATTATTTCACGTGGTTCGAAGTGGCGCGCACCGATGTTTTAAGACAGCTCGGATACCCTTATTCACTGCTTGAAAAAGACGGCGTGCTTCTGCCGGTGGTAGAAGCTTCCGCCCGTTATATGGCGCCTTTCCGCTATGACGAAGAAGTATTGATAAAATCTAAAATTACGGAATTCAACGAAATTAAAATCGTTTTTAACTACGACGCTTACAGGCTTTCCGATATGAAATTATGCACCTGCGGCCGTACAAGGCATGCTTTTATTGGTCCCGACGGCAGGGTGCTCAAAAACGATCCGGGCGGCAAAGTAAAGGCCCTGGCGGATCTTTTAAAGCGATATCAATCGAAAGCCTCAGAAAATTGATTCGATAACGCGGCCTTTTATCGCTCCGCGTTTTTTATTTATTTACAAACATTAAATGATCTAAATGAAGGTGTGATAAGATGATTTCAAAAGAAGAAATCACGAAAATAGCCGGGCTGGCGATGCTGGAACTCAGCGAAACCGAAAAAACTGAATACAGTTCGCAATTGTCGTCTTTGCTGGGATATTTTAAAGATATTCAAAGCCTCGATCTGGCCGGTGTGGAGCCTACAAACCATGCGCTCGTGGCCGATAACGTTCTTCGCGAAGACACGGCCGCGCCTTCGCTTGGGCAAAAAACGGTAGTGGCCGGCGCTCCGGCGACCGATGGAAAAAGCTATCGCGTTCCGGCTATTATAGAAACCGAGGAGCAGCCGTAAGAATGAGTGAAAATTATATCAAATACGCTAATTACAAAGAAATGCCGGTCCATTTCAAACCGGCTCACGAAATACGCCGGATGATCGACGCAAAAGAAATATCGGAGGCCGAACTCACAAAAATGGCCGTCGAACGTGCCAGCAGCTCCAACGGCGTTCTTAACGCGTTTTTATCGATATCCGGCGGCGGCGCTGAGCTTGCCGGCGGCAAAAATAGCTTCTGGGCTGGAATTCCCGTGGCTTTAAAAGACAATATCGTTACAAAAGGAATTAAAACGACGGCGGGTTCTAAAATATTAGAAAACTATACGCCCATTTACGACGCCACCGTTGTGCAAAAGCTGAAAAATGCCGGCGCGTCAATTATCGGCAAGACCAATATGGACGAATTCGCAATGGGATCTTCAACAGAGAATTCAGCCTTCGGCGTCACTAAAAACCCCTGGGATATTACGCGTGTGCCTGGCGGTTCGTCCGGCGGCTCGGCGGTCGCGGTGGCGTCCGGCTCGGCATATATGGCGCTGGGCTCCGATACCGGCGGCTCCATACGCCAGCCTGCCGCATTGTGCGGCGTTTGCGGCATGAAACCCACTTACGGGCGCGTTTCACGCTACGGCCTTATAGCGTTCGCCAGCTCGCTCGATCAGATCGGGCCTTTTACGCGCGACGCTCTGGATATGGCCCACGCTTTAGATGCGATATGCGGGCACGATCCTAAAGACTCCACTTCGTCGGCTGCGCCAGCGGAATCTTTTTCGGATTTCGTAAAAAAAGGCATGGATATGAACGGCGTAAAAATCGGAATTCCCGATGAATATTTCGGCGAAGGCATCGAGCAGGGCGTCTCCGACCGGGTAAAAGAAGCTATAGGCCAGTTTGAAAAAATGGGGGCTAAAATCGTATCGGTAAAACTGCCGCATACTAAATATGCGATACCTGTTTATTATTTAATCGCCACTGCTGAAGCGAGCTCCAATCTTTCCCGTTTCGACGGCGTTAAGTACGGATTCAGGGCCGCGGAATTTAAAAATTTAAAAGATATGTATATGAAAACTCGTGACGAAGGCTTTGGCGCGGAAGTTAAAAGGCGCATAATACTCGGCACGTACGCTTTAAGCTCGGGCTATTATGACGCCTATTATAAAACGGCCCAGAAGGCGCGGACTAAAATCAAAGAAGATTTTCAAGACGCTTTCAGCCGTGCCGACCTTATTTTAAGCCCCGTAACGCCGGCCGCCGCGTTTAAAATAGGCGAAAAAACTGCCGACCCGCTTACCATGTATATGTCCGATATTTTTACTATTTCAGCCAACCTGGCTTCGATACCCGCTCTTTCGATACCGTGCGGGCTGAGCGGCGGCATGCCTGTGGGATTACAGCTTTCCGGCAATTATTTCCAGGAAGGCAAGATGCTTGCCGCGGCTTATGAATTTCAAAAACGCACAGATCACCATTTATGCGTAGCGGCCGTTTAATACCGATTATTTTACCCGGAGGAAGTTTTAAATGAAATATGAAGCCGTCATAGGCCTTGAAGTTCATGTGCAGCTTAGCACCAATACAAAAATATTCTGCCCGTGTTCCACGCGCTACAGCGGAAACGAGCCCAATACCAGCGTATGTGAAGTATGCAGCGGGCAGCCGGGAGTTCTTCCCGTATTAAACGCCGAAGTTTTAAAACGCGCCGTGAAAACAGGACTGGCATTGAACTGCAGCATCGCTAAAAGAACTAAATTCGACCGCAAAAATTATTTTTATCCTGACCTGCCCAAAGGCTATCAGGTTTCACAATTCGATATGCCGATATGCGAAAAAGGTTATATTGTCGTTAACGACGGCCTTGCCGAAGGCAAAAAAGATAAAAAAATAGGGATAACGAGGATACACATGGAAGAAGATGCCGGTAAAAACGTTCACGGCGCCGACGGTAAAAGTTCGTTCGTGGATTATAACCGCGCCGGAGTGCCTTTGCTCGAGATCGTTTCCGAGCCAGACATCAGAACGTCTTCCGAAGCCAAAGAATATCTTGAAAAATTAAAAACGATTCTCAAATATATCGATGTTTCCGACTGCAATATGGAAGACGGCTCGTTAAGATGCGACGCCAACGTATCCGTCAGGCCTGCCGGTGAAACTAAACTGGGCACTAAAGTCGAAATCAAAAATATGAATTCGTTTAGAGGCGTCCAGAAGGCTATCGACTATGAAATTGAGCGCCAGATAAAAGTTTGCGAATCGGGCTCTAAAATAACGCAGGAAACCAGGCTGTACGACGAAGCTAAAGCCGTTACGCTCACCATGCGCAAAAAAGAAGAAGCTTTCGACTACAGATATTTTCCCGAGCCGGATCTGCCGCCTTACGATATCGCGCAAAAAGATATAGATGCGATCAGATCGACGCTTCCGGAACTGCCGGACGCTAAATTTTCAAGATATCTCGACGAAATGCAGCTCAGCGCATACGACGCGTCTCTTCTGGCAGGCAATCCTTCGCTGGCCGCTTTTTTTGACCGGTGCGCCGCGGGATATAAAAATTATAAAGCTATAACCAACTGGCTCCTTGGCGATATATCAAAAAAAATGAACGAACTCGGCATAGACGATATTTTTGACGCCAGGATCAGGCCTGAACATCTTCTTGAAATGCTCGCGCTCATCGATAACGGCACTATATCCGGTAAGATCGCTAAAACCGTTATCGACGAAATATTCGCTTCGGGCGAAAAACCCGCAAAAATTATTGAAAAACTTGGGTTGGTTCAGATCAGCGACGACAGCTTCATTTTGAATATCATAAATGAAGTCGTAGCGGAAAATCCAAAATCTATTTCCGATTACATCAGCGGTAAAGAAGCCGCTGTTGGATTTCTTGTCGGGCAGATAATGAAGAAGACGCGCGGAAAAGCCAATCCCAGAATAGTTAATGAAATGCTTATCACAGAACTGGCTAAACTAAAAAATGCATAGCCGGTAGATTTATAAAGTGGGGTAATATGAAAGAAATATTTGTAATAAAAACTTCAGAAGAAGATTTTTTAAAGCAATATGAAAATAAAATTATTAGCGTGCCGCTCGATACCATTTACAGGACATCGATTTATGTCGCGTGCGTCGATTCCGGCACGTTTAAGTTAAGATACCTGGCTAAAATTAATGAAGTAAAACTCAACGAAGAAAATAGCACTGACCGAAAAGACAATATTTCCACATACAGTTATTGCCTTTATCTCAAACCCGGAAAGCTTATCAAACTTCGTAACGAAATCGATTTTACGCCTCACGCGAACGCCATCCCAAATTATCTGACGTTCGAAGAAATTTTAAGCGTGCCGGCTGAAGGCGTCGATTTTTTAAAGAAACAGAAGAAGCTGTCTAAAAAAGAAGTTTCGCTTATCGTCGCTCGTTATCTTGAGCAGGGAATTAATTTCAGCGTCAGCCAGAAGCTCGAAGACGCTCACGGCCTGTTCGATCGCGCTCTCGACCTGGATAAAAATAATTATCTCATTTATTTTTATCTCGGCAATATATATGTCGACAGGGCCGTTCTTGAGCTCGCAATCTATTATTATCGCAAATCTCTCGAATTAAATCCGCGCTTTCACCATGCATTCAACTATCTCGGACTCGCTTACCTCTACCTCAATAAAGTCAATAACGCGGTAGAATGCTGGGAACAGTCGCTCAATCTAAACGCTAAAGACGAATTCGCGCTTTCTAATCTCGGCAAGGCGCTTATTCAGCAGAAAAAATACGCCAAAGCTCTTGAAATATTAACTATGGCCAGAGATGTTAATTCGACCAACTTATTCGTTTATAATTTGATCGGAGTGGCGAACGCCAATCTCGGCCGGCTTGATGACGCTATAGAAAACTGGTCCAGGATAATCGAAGCCGGCCAGGATGACGAATACCTCCACTTGAATTTAGCGCGCGCCTACTTTGAATCTCAACGCTACCGCGAAGCACTCGAAGAATACGAGCTTATACTCGATATGTTTCCGGCCGGCCACGACCTGCACAAACTGGCCGAGCAAAACATTGAAATGCTCAGGGAAAAAGTAACCGAAAAAACAGTAGTTATCAACACTATTAAAGATATATCCCCTTACTTCGTAAAAAAATTCGGTATCGCATTGCCTAATATCGATGAAGAACTTTCAAAGAAAATCAATTTTAATAAACTGGCCGACTATATCGTCATGCTGGATATAACCAGCTATAAAATTAAATCAATTATCTTCGATAAAATCAAAGAAGATGATCAGGTCATTTATGATGAGGCTGAACAAACCTTCACAATTAATCGTGAAGCTTATAAAACTACAATAAAACTTCGTAAATCGTTAAAAAAAATCAAAACTATGGTTCCGCTTAAAGATAAGAATGAAGCTGAGCCGATCAAATCGAACGAAGAAGAAGCTAAAGAAAAAGAGCAGATCAAAATCAGGCAGATTCAAACTCAAAACGAAGCTTCGCGAATTTCTACCGAAGAAATCCAGAGCGCCCTCGATCAGGCACAGGCGCTGGTCGCTTCGGAGCCTAATAATGAATGGGCGCATTATAGCCTGGGTTCTATACTCGCTCAGATCGGAAGCTTTAAAGAGGCGTCAGAGTCTTTTTCGACCGCTTCTACCATCAATCCCAATAACGCCATCGCCTGGTATGCTCTTGGCTTGTGTCACGTGAGAATGAATCAACTGGACGATGCTATTCAGGCACTTCAGCAGGCAATTATATCTGTCCCGGATTCAAGACTTACAAGCGTCTACGAAGAATGGAATTATAAAGATTCGCTCGCTTATTTCGGCCTGGGAGATGTCTATATCAGAAAAGGTATGTTCGATGAAGCGATCAAGATATTTCAAAAAGGGCTTATGATCGACGCGACTTCCGCGCTCGCTCATTTTCAGCTTGGAACCTGCTTTGAAGTCAAAGAGCAATATGACGAGGCTATCGAATCCCTGCTTAACAGCCTGTCGCTCAATCCTAATTTTTCATACGCTTACTCCAAGCTGGGCATAATTTACTTCAGAAAAGAACTTTATACCGAAGCCCAGGTCATGCTTCTCAAGGCCGTAGGTTACGAAAATCCCGACAGCGAAAGCTATTTCTTCCTCGGCGAAGTTTATCTGAAGCTTGGAAAGCCGGAAGACGCTAAATACTGCTACACAAACATAATTCAATCGGCGCCTAAGGACGATATGTACTATGAAAAGGCCCGGAAAAAATTGGAAGAACTTGGAAATAAATAAAGAATCTTTCTACATTAAGCCGATTAGAGTTTAATTACATTTTTATTTTATTTGAGGTGAACATTTTGAAAAACATAAAAACACAAGTATATCTATTTTTCTATTTGTCGCTTATTGTTATCATGGCCTTAAATTTTTCCGGCTGTTCATGCTCCGGTGAAAATACGGCCGCAACTTCCTCATCGGCAACCGGACAGGCTGCTAAAAAACTTACACTCGCGATTCCTTCAGACTTGACGGCCACAGATCCTGCGCTTTCAAGCGATGTTACTTCCGGCCAGGTGCTTTCAAAAGTATTCGAAAAATTGATCAACCTTAATAATGACCTGGTTATAATTCCTGAACTGGCCGATACGTTTGAAATCGCTTCCAATTGCACCGAATTTAAGTTTACGCTTAAAAAAGGTGTGCTGTTCTCAGACGGCAAAACTGCTTTAAATGCAAAAATTGTTAAAGACTCTTTCGAAAGAGTCGCTGCGCCGGAAACCGTCAGCCCTCGCGCTAACATATTCGATAAAATTATCGGTTATGATGAATTCATCTCTAAAAAGTCTGATAATATTAGCGGTATTTCCGTCAATGGCGATTATGAAATAACTATAAAGATTAAAGAGCCGTTTTCGCCTTTTCTTTATAACTTAACTATGGTCCCGGCTTCGATTGCCATAAAGAACGGTTCAGAAATTATCGGCACGGGGCCGTTCGTTTTTGCGCAAAAAAGCGATGGCGCGAAGCTGACGCTCGCTAAAAATAAAACATACCACAATGCCGAAAATGTTTTTATAGATGAAATAGTCTATAAAATAATCCACGATCAAATGACTCAAATATCTGAATTTGAGCTTGGAAATATAGATATCCTCAACCTCAGCACTATCAATGTCAACAGATTTCTTACCGACGCCAACCGCGCTAAATATAATGTCCATAAACAGCCAAAATTGAATATATATTACATAGCATTTAATTTCGGCAAGAATATGTTTTCTGCTAATTTCAGAAAAGCTTTGAATATGGCCATTAATAAAGACGAACTCATAAATTCTCTTATGAAAGGCACGATGACCCCTGCCAGAGGGCCTTTTCCTCCGGCGCTCAGCGCTTATGACGACAGCCTCGAAGGCTATAAGTACGACCCCGTAAAGGCTAAAGAATTACTGGCCGCCGAAAAACCTGAAAGCCTCAAATTCGACCTGTATTATAAATCAAGTAACGAAACGGAAGATCTTATGCAGATGATTAAAGAAGACCTAGCAAAAATCGGGGTTACTATTAATCTGAAGAAGATGGAGTGGGCTGCTTTAAAATCCGAAATCGTCAAAGGTAACCTGCCTGCATATTACCTCAACTGGTCGGCCGATTTTCCTGACGCGCATAATTTTTTAATTCCTCTGTTCCATACTAAAAATAAAGGCGCCGGCGGTAATCGCGCGTTTTTCTCCGACGCCGCTCTGGATTCGTTAATGGATAAGCTCGAATCTACGTCAAATGCCGATGAATATAAAGCACTGGCGCGTAAGCTCCAGAAAGATATAGTCGAAAACGCTCCCTGGGTTTTCTTATGGCATGAAGTCGAATATGCGGCAAGCCAGAAGTCAATTCAAGGTTATGACGTTCCCAAAATTTATTCAATGGAAAATTTCGTTAATTTAAAAATTAACAGATAATATCGATGATCAATTATTTACTTGAACGGCTTATATATTGCGTTATTACGCTTTTAATAGTCACTTTCATTACTTCGGCGCTGATTTTTTTGATTCCCGGCGATCCGGTTTTATCGATTGTCGGAGAAAACGCGTCGCCTGAAGTAATTAAAAATATACGTGAAAAACTTTTGCTCGACCAGCCGTTTATAGTCCAATATCTCGCTTATCTTAAAAGGCTCGTTCAGCTTGATTTCGGCAAGTCTTATGTCACTAATCTCAACGTATGGGACGTCGTTAAACAGAGATTCCCGAATACTTTGCTGCTTGCGCTGTCCGCCATGACTTTCGCTTCGGTCATAGGTATCGCTATCGGTTTCTTTTCCGCGCTTTATAAAGATTCATATATAGATAAGATCAGCCGCTATTTTATCTTACTGGGTATTTCAACTCCGGTATTTGTGCTGGGCGTTATTCTATATACCATTTTTACGCTTAAGTTCAAGGTTATCAAATCTATAACCGGGTTTGACAGCTATTACAACCTGATCCTTCCGACGATCGCGCTTGGAACGCAAAGCGCCGCGTATATCGCCAGAATTACCAGATCGACCGTGCTGGATATCAAAAAACAGGAATTTGTCAAACTTGCCAAATCAAAAGGATTGTCGCGCGCCCATGTCAATATGTGGCATATTTTCGTCAATTCGCTCGCGCCTATCATAACCGTTATAGGACTCGATTTCGGATCATACCTTAACGGTTCGGTAATTACCGAAACTATATTCGGCTGGCCCGGTATTGGATTATATATTTTTAAAGACGGAATCGGAAATCGCGATTTTCCTGTTATACAATCCATGGTCTTATTTTGCGCGATAATTTTTATCCTGATCAATTTTATTATCGATTTGGTCTATTTTGCCCTCGATCCCAGACTACGCGATAAGCTTAAAGAAAATTAACTGTTTTTGAATGCGCTACTGAAACTAATTATGCCCCCCAGCCTTACCATAATAAAAAAATATGACTATTAAATTAGTTCAGCTGAAAATTGGGATTTTGCTTGAAACATAAGCGATTTATTGCTCCAACACTAAAATTTATTTCAACATCACATAAATCAAAGGTATTTGGCTATAAAATTCTGAGCAAACTTAATAGTCATATAAAAAAATGTAAATAATCATTATTCCCTAATTCCATTTTTACAGTAATAAAAACTGTTATTAACATTACTCAGGCTATTTTAGTTTCTTTTGTTTTAACTTTCTTTTTTTGCCGATAATGTATCTTATGTAAACCAAATGACTGGAAAAATTATTTCGATATTTTGCCTCTATATTTATAACCGCTTACGAACTATCTTAGCCATTTTTCCCTATCTTCTATTTTATTCGGGCTGCACAGCTAAAACTTTGCTTTTTTGATAAGGAAAGGCCCCTGCCTTCCCTTAAAATCCCTTCCAACCCCAAAATTGCCTGACGCTTTATTTTTGTCAATTGCCGGCTTTTCTGCCGCGGCTTTAATTTAGTTATGCTATTTTCGGTTATTGCCTTAAATTTCTTTCTGACACAGCTTTAATTAATATTTATTTTTTCTGTTTTTAATTTCAGTATCAATATCAGTTTTTTTTGTTTTTGTTTTTGCAGGCACGCGCTACGCTCGCGCCTGCGCTGCAATAATGGCTTGATGGTGGGTTAAAATAAGGTTTTTTGATTGGAACTCCGGTAAATCTACTTTGATATAACACAGTAATAACATTAGGGCCAGATAAATATTATCTGGCCCTTTGTATCTACCGTTCAAAATGTATGCAAACCTATTATTTTATTATATTTTCTGTTGTCTTGCCTGAAGCCGGTATAGTGCCTGGCTTATTTAGCTGAACTTCGGCGGTGGAGCTTTGTTTTAAACCTTGATTAATAGACAGCGCCGGTTCGGCGATTTTTATCATCGGCGCGCCATATAATTTTGCGAATTCATTAAAATAAAGCTGAGCATAATACCTATCATGTATTATTACTATGTTTTCATCGTTTTTTGTATTAGCCGCTTTTGTATAGTTGTGCGAACCAGTTATTACTACGGCGGAAGTGCCGGACTCATGATCTATTACAGTAAATTTGTGATGAAGCTGTGCTCTGGGGTTAGAGTCTTTTTTTATATTCATATTATTTGAAAGAAGCGTATAGTAGCCGCTTGATTTGCCGCCCGCCGACAGGTCGTCGCACATACCCCTGACATTTACTCCAGCTTTATGCCTGGAAATTAAAGCATCTTCTATGTTATCTTCCGTAAATGCAAATATAACAAACGATACAGCTGCGCTGGCTTTTCTAATATAGTTTTCTATAATGCCGTTCACGTTGTCTGCAGGCGAAAAATAAATTTCTACTTCGACCGAATCTATCGAAAATTTATGCTTTGCCCTTGTAGGTTCTTTCCGTGAACCGAAAAGCAGCCGGTCGTACATCATTGAAAATTCTTCCGTGTAAATATTTGCGGCGTCAGTTGAATCCAGAATCAATGCGTTGTTATGGTCTTTAACGGTATTGTTGTCGGTTGCATTATAAGAGCCGGTCCATACCCTGGCAGAATCTACGACGCAAAATTTGTTATGACTTTCACCGCTGCCTTTAGATCCGTCTGATTCATCAGTTAAAATGGATATGCCGGCCGCCTCGAGCTGAGCGTAAAATGGCACGAATTTTTTATTTTTGTAATACTTGCTTTCAGTTATAATTTTTACATTTTTAGGCCCCAGCTTTTTTGCGGCTCTTACAAAAGCGTCGATTACGCACTGGCGGTTGATCTGATAAAAATGAGCTATTACTGATTTTGAAGCGCTATCAATAAAATTTGCCAGCTCGATATCTATATTTTTAGTGTCAGGCGGATCGTTAAAAAAGATTTTTATTTTATCTGTCTTTGCAGCATAAGAATGAAAAGGCATTAAAATAAAAGCTAACAATAGAGTAAGAAATAAAAATTGTAATAAAGGTAACCGGTTTGAAAAATTAAATCTCATAACTCATCTCCTTGTAATATAAAAAATGAAATTAAAACATAATGTCAATATCGGGTTTACATAATTAAAATTATTGGAAGTTTATAATGGTTAAATGGGGCTGAAATGATCAAAGTTACATATTAAAAATTATTGAACGAAACTCTGCGTGAAAATAATTTTTTTCTCTTTTTCACTTTAAGATGGTAAAATAATTTTTTTGATAAGGGAAGGCGATTGGCCGAAGGCCCCTCCCTTTCCTTAAAAACCCTTCCAACCCCTGATTTGCCTGACGCTTTATTACTGTTAAGTGCCTGCTTTTTTGCTGGAACTTTAATTCAGATATGCTCTTTTCGGTGACTGCCCCGAATTTCCTTGATGCCTTTCGTTCATTTGCAGACGCGCGCTTCGCTCGCGTCTGCGCAGCAATAATGGCTTATTGGTAAGTCAACATTATGGTTTTGTAATAGGCGTTTGAGTTAATCAGCCTATAAAAGAACCTTCAGGTTAAAAAAGCATTGTTTAAAATGTTTTTAACCTTGCAGCAGGGGCCAGAATAATTTTTGAAGGGGTGTAGCGGAAGCGCCGGAGCCCACTGAGGGGCGGGATCGGGGCACGGAGGCCCTAATGCAGCACGCGCCACGGACGGCAACGGCGTGCTGCGGGGCTGAGCTCAAGCGGCTAAAATCCCGGAGGGATTTTAGAACGCGTCCCCGAAAAAAATTATCTGGCGCCCTGCCCCAAACTACCCGCTAAAATACAAAGGAACTTGTTTAAAAATGGAACAATGGTTGAATAATATTTTAAGAGCTGATATACGAAGTATTTATTTATATATAGAGCTCGC
>MWBZ01000072.1 GCA_002069765.1 bacterium ADurb.Bin243 | reverse complement strand
GCCTTATCCACGATCACCGAGCCGTTCGGGTTCACCAGCAGCGCCTTGAATTCTTCATTTGCCAGCGCCGCTTTTTTAGCCTGCTTTTGATCCATTCCTGTGTAAACACATATTCCATAATACCTTCCGCTTCCGATAAATTCGTCTTTAGCGATAACTGCGAAAACCCTTTCCGGCGTGAGCTTTATATAATAAGCCGGGCCCCTGTTTTCGTGGACGATTTTCGAAAGCCTCGCTATAACTTCATATTCCAGCCTGGAAACTATAATTCCCGCATTGAGCTGGCCGTGGAGTTTGAACCTGGCGAATTTTTCGCCCGGAGCGGCGGAAATTTTAAAATCCACCGGTTCGATAAGTTCCAGCCAGACTTTCAAAGAAGGATTATCGTATTTTTCAAAAATCTTTTTCATGAGCCGTTTCGAAGCTTCGACTTTGGCCTGGTAAAAATCGAAAGGCTTTGAAAATCCCTGTGAAGAAACATTTTGAAGTTTTTTAATGAATTCGGAATTATCGTAATTCAAAAGATATAAAGTTTCGGTGAAAGCCGATTTAATTATCAGGCGGGCCGCTTCATAATCTTTTTCCCTCTCCAGAAAATAAACCTGGCCGTTGAGGTAATTGGCGTAACCGAATCCGAAAATAAAAATAACGGAAAGTATGCCGAGAACCACCAGCAGAGATGAACCTTTCGGGCGGCCGGCAGGCGCGGACTCGAAAAAACGGACCCGGGCGCCGGTAAATTTATAGAAATATCCGATAGATTTTTTAATCGTCATAAGTTCTCTTTAATCGCGTTTTTTATTTTCCGGTTACATAGCTTTTTAATTTAGTCATAGCGTCTTCGTCGTCACCGAGAGTGCTTTCTACAAGCGCTTTATATTTTTGCGCCATCTTCTGATCGTTTTTAAGCCCGGCAAGAGATAGAAGGTTAAAAAGAGCCTCTTTCGACCTGGCGTTAATTTTCAAAGCCGACAAAAAATAATTTTCGGCTTCGCCGTAATCTGGCGGGCTCTTTGAGAGGGCCATGGTTCCAAGGCTTATGCACGCGTCATAATAAGCAGGATCGATGGAAAGGCATTTCTTATAATTCTGATAAGCCTCATCCATAAACTTATTCCACGGCATCGAATGGGCCTCTATTTTATCCGCCATGGCCGAAAGCGCCCGCCCTATGTTGTAATGCGCGGCGGCCATATCGGCTTTTATGGCTATGGCCGCTTTGAACCCCTTTATAGCGTCTTCGTATTCGCCCATTTTCATTTTAGCCGCCGCGTAGCTGTAATGAACCATAAGCTCGTCTTTGAAAACGCGGCAGGCTTCGGCATACATGGAATTGAGCCCTCCGACGTCGCCAAGCTCGCCATAGGCCTCGAGGAGCCCTATGTAAGCTACCGGATTCGGCTGGCCGGTCTCGCGCATCTTTAAAAAGTAATCCGCCGCAAGCGAATGCTTTGACGCGATCAGAGCGCAGCGGCCCGCTCCCGCCGCCGCGTACTGCATTATAACGTCCGGCGAGTTCTTTTCTTTGAGCGCGCGGTCGTATAAAGTTATGGCCTGATCGTAATTCGCGGATTTTTCGGCAAAGTACGCGCAGGCCAGCTCGGTTTTAAAATCAGAAGAGCCGGCTGTTTTGAGCGCTTCGAGATAATAAGGGCGGGCGCGGTCGAAAATGCCGCCCGAGGCGGCGGAAGTTATCAGAAGATTTACTATGTAGGGTTTATATCCCGGAACGTTTTTTTTATAAAACGTTTCCAGTTCGGAATAAAGGGCTTCATAATCCTTTGCGCTCGCGGCCGATTGCGCAAGCGAAGAATAGTCGAACCTTGCCTTTAAAAAAGCGGCGTCGTCAAAAGAAGAATATTCGCCCCATGATTTAGAGAAAAAAGCGGCCGCGCTCTTAAGTTCGCTCGAAAACAGGGCGTTACGCACTTCGCCGAGAGAAGTGAACCGGGAGCCGGGTGCGTTGGAAATCATTCTGGCAAGCGCCCGGTTGGCCTCGATTATTTTATAGTTTTCGCAATAAATTCTGTGCAGATGAAAGCAGGCTTCCATATTATCGGGATAAGCGTCGCAAAATCCGGCAAGAAGAGATTCGGCATCGGCTTCTTTGTAAGAATCTATCATTTCCAGAGCGGCCGCGACGCTTCGGGCGGCCACGACCGCCTCGTATATTTTAACGCCTGCCGCGACGATGGCCAGCGCTATTAAAAAAGCGGCCGCATATTTTTTTACGGCCGGATTTTTGATGTTTTTAGCCAGTTCGCCTCCGAGCGTTACGCCTTCGTCCGAAACATTTTTATCGTATTTTTCGAGCCTTTTTTTTCTTTCCTGCTCACGCATGGTTCTTGCGTTTTCAAGCATGCGCCCGAAATCGATGTTCAGCGCGGCGCATTCCTTTTGAAGAAAAGCCATGATAAGATCGTTGCAAACGCTTTTTTTAGATATGGCGAAATTGAAAACCGGCTGGAGTTCGGAACGGTCCAGCGTGCCGGACGCTATCGAAAGGCATATTTTAAGGTTATCCTGGTCGTCTTCCAGCAATATAATATTTTTAGCATATACTTTAAGATGAAGCGGCTTGTGCCTGACGTAAAAGTCCAGGGCGAAACGCCTGACCGGAACCAGATCGCTGTGGAGCAACTGGTAATATATATTTTCCCCTACCTCACGGTCCGTGTTAACGATAGTCAGAAGCTCTTCGACAAGAGGCTCGCGGTCGCGCGAAAGTTTAATTTTTTTTAAAAACTGAAGCGCCTTCATCTGCTTTTCGTCGGAAGGATCGGAAGAGGAAATATTAAATTGCCTGCCGATATTTTCTATGCTCATTAAAGCTTATTATACAGCATTTTCAAGACGCTGTCAATTCGTTTTAATAAAATAGCGGATAAATTGGCGGGTCAAAATTTTAACGTGGTGTTCACTTTCATATTTTGCGTAAAAGGAAAGCCGTCGGACTGAGATATTGAGAAACCGTAGCGGGCCTCCATGCGTAAATTGCCGTTAAAAGAATGGGCGATTTTGCTGACGGCGGAAACGGAATAATACTTTGTGGTATCGTCGTTATAAGTATATTTTTCGTTATCGAGGCTCAAGTTAAGATTGAAAACCGTCATCTTTTTGATTCTGGCCTGATAATTTGCGGAAATTCCCATTCCGGCGTTATTTTCGGGCGTAAAATAAACGAACGACTTATCTTCGTCTCCGCTTTTTGTAAACCCCATTGTCCTGTAATAAAAATCGAACGACATATTCGGAAAAAATTCCGGATAATATAAAATGTCCGCGACGATCTCGCTTTTTTTATTTTTATCTTCGTAATAATCTTCGTACGAGGGCGAAAGCTGCAAATAAAACTCGCTGGCAAGCTCGAAACCGGCATTAAAATAATATTTGCGGTAATAAGCGGGAGCCGTAAAAGACGCCTCGTCATACGCGTAAACATTTTTTGAAAAGCCCCCGCCCCATTGGAAAATTCCAGCCTGCGAGTCGAAATCGAATCCGAACTCGTTAAGCCGGCCGCTGGAATCGGACGAAAGCTGATTAAAATTCGCGGCAACTTTATAATTTTTAAAAAACTTTCTGGAAAGCGAAAGCGCTATTTTTTGATGGCTGAATTCATCGGTTTCCTGCTCCGTAGTGGCATTTTTATAATAACTGGCGTCGATTGAAGAGCTTTTGCCCGGTTTATATGAAAAACCCGTCGAATAGCCTCTGGTTTGATAGTCGTAGCCGTACTCTTCGTCATCGGAACTGAAAAGCAGATATCCGGGTTTTTTATTGGTTATGTAATATTCGCCGAATGTTTTGAAAGTTTCAGACTTTTGCGGCCCGGCCGAATTCGCGTCGCCGTAATTTTTCATTTCATTGAGGAACGCTTCATTTTCCGCTTCTGAAACCATATCCATGAATTCGTAAAATTCGTCGTCAGATATTTTTTCGGAAAGTTCGGAAGGGGATTTCGGCGAAGTCGAATGCGTCGAAGCGCTCGAAACGCGAACCGATTTGTTGAGCTTGCCGTTTTGCATCATTTGAACGTATTCGTCCAAAAGCGCCGTTGCGGCGCTAAGCATGGCCGGAAAAAGAAAAAGGCATGCGACGGCAAAGTTCAAAATTAAAGCGTATCGTTGCGCGCAGCCGGCTTTCTTTTTTCCGCCCGGATCGGTTTTATATTTTTTTAAGAATTTAATCAATTAAATTCACTCCGCAGCCCTACCGCCATTTCAAGTTTTTTATCTGTAATTTCAAGCCCGGCGGCGCGTCTCAAATTTTTTAACGACGCGCCCCGAAGCTCTGGTTATCGTTTACACTTATTTTTACGCTTTAAAATTTATCTTTTTCCTCTCTGCCCGCCGTGGCCTTTGCCGCCGCCTCTTTTACCTCCGCCCATGCCTTCGCCGCGGGGCGGTCCCTGAGATTCGATCGTTTTAATTTCGGCGTCGCTTAACGCTCCGTCTTTATCGGCGTCGAATTTTTCAAGCAGCTTTGCTTTCATTTCGGGATTTTTTTCCATATCTTCTTTCATACGGGCCGTAAACGCGGCTTTAGCCGTTTCTTTTTCCGTATCGCTGAGCTTTCCGTCGCCGTCCGCGTCGAATTTTTTCATCATTTCTTCGCGGCCGCCCATGCCTTCGCCGCCTCTATTCCCAGGCCCCTGCGCCGCCGCCGTGCTGAGTTCCGAGTCGCTTAAAACGCCGTCTTTATCGGCGTCGAACTTTTCAAGCAACCTCGCTTTCATGTCCGAATTCTTTTCAATATCCGCCTTCATGCGAGTGATAAATTCCGCCTTAGCCGCTTCTTTTTCGGCGTCGCTGAGCTTTCCGTCGCCGTCGGTATCGAAGTTTTTAAACATCTGTCTGATCGAACCTTTTTGTGCGGTCTCAGAAACGGTTCCCGTTTCCTCCTGCGCGAACGCGGTAGAACAAATTAAACATCCGGCTGCGAGTCCGATACCTAAATTTTTGAAAAGTTTCATTATTTTTCCTCCATTAATTTTGTGTCGCATTTGCGAATCACTTTAAATTTCGTCCGTTTTTTCAGTTACATCAATTAAGTTTTGTTAAGTTTTGTTAAGAGCGGTAAATGAAATGTTAAAAAGCCGTGTATCCGCAGAAATCAAAGCTGGGAGCTAATTTTAAATTGTGAAAGACCGGTTTGCAAATTATAATTTTACCAGCTCGGACTTCGTTCAATTTTTATTTTTCTTTTTTCTACAGTTCAATTTCAAAACCGCATTATGTATTAACGCTCTTGCGCATAAAAAATCATTGACAAAGTTCGGATACATCTGATAAAATTTAACAAAAATAACCAATCATAAAATTAGGGGGACGGCATGAAGAAAGATTCTAAAGAATTATTACTAAAGAAAGAAAGCGGTTATAAAGGACTTAAAGCGGACAAACATAAAAAAGTTTTCGACTTCGCTAAGGGATATAAAAAATTTCTTGACGCGGCCCGCACCGATCGCGAAACTATCGACGAAGTGATAAAAATGGCCGAAAAACAAGGATACGTCGACATAAAAAAAGTAAAACGCGCCGCCAAAGGACTTAGCCACGATAGGTTTTACGTTCTCAACAGAAACAAGAGCATGGCTCTGGTAAATATGGGAAGGCGGCCGCTTACCGAAGGCGCTCATCTCCTGCTGTCGCACGTGGATTGCCCGCGCATAGATATCAAAGCCACGCCGGTTTATGAAGAAGGCGGAATGTGTTTCTTCAAAACTCACTACTACGGCGGCATCAAAAAATTCCAGTGGATTTCGGCGCCCATGTCGCTTCACGGCGTGGTAATTCTTAAAGGCGGCAAAAAAGTTAAAATCAGCCTGGGCGATTCGCTGGACGAACCCGCTTTCATGCTTCCCGACTTAGCCATACACGTAAGCGGAAAACTGCAGGGCGAAAGAAAATATAACGAAGTTATAAAGGGCGAAGAGCTCAACCTTCTCGTAGGAACGATTCCTGCAGAAACCGATGAAAAAGCCAAAGACAAAGTCAAACTCAATGTACTCGAAATACTCCACAAAAAATACGGCATAACCGAAAAAGACCTGGTTTCAGCCGAACTGAGCGTAGTTCCGGCCATGCGCACCCAGGATATCGGTTTCGACGCTTCCATGATAGGCGGCTACGGCCACGACGACCGCGCCTGCGTTTACACGACCGCTCTCGCCGCTTTTGAAGCCAAAAAGCCGGAATATACTTCAATAACTTATTTTCTGGACCGCGAAGAGATAAGCTCGGCCGGCAACACTTCGGCCACGTCGCTTTTCATTTCCGACGTTTACGAAGCCATTCTCGCGTTCGACGGCGAATCGGGGCTTTACCACCGTCTGAGAAAAGCCCAGTCAAATTCAAAGGCGATCTCGGCCGACACTACCGAAGCATACAATCCGACATGGAAAGCCGTTTTCGACAGCCATAACGTGCCCAACGTAAACGGCGGCGTCACCATATGCAAATTCACCGGCGCCGGCGGCAAAAGAGATTCGAGCGAAGCGTCTTCAGAATTCATGGCCGCTCTTATAGAACTTTTCGATAAATCCGGCGTAAAATGGCAGACCGGCGAACTCGGCAAAGTAGATGAAGGCGGCGGCGGAACGGTGGCAAAATTTTTGGCTTCGTACAATATGGACGTAATAGATATCGGGCCTGCCTGCATGTCGCTTCATTCCCCCACCGAACTTATATCGAAGTTCGACCTGTATTCTTCATACGAAGCTTACCTTTCTTTCTTAAACTTCAAAGGCGAGTTCAATTTATAAAAAATAAATGAAGACAGGGGAAAAATGAAAAAATTTTACGATTTATTCAATGCAAAAAAAGCCGTAATCGCTATGATCCATGTGGGCGCCCTTCCGGGCGCTCCAACCTGCGTTCAAAGCGTATCTGAATTAATAAAAAACGCCGCCGCCGAGGCACGGCTCTATAAAAAAGCGGGCGTCCATTCGATAATGATCGAAAACATGCACGACATCCCTTATATCAAAGGATCGTGCGGACCGGAAATTTCAACGCTCATGTCCATAATAGGCTACGAGGTCAAAAACGCTTCAAAACTGCCGTGCGGCATCCAGATACTCGCCGGAGCGAACCGCGAAGCCATGGCGGCCGCTCATTCCGCCGGACTCGACTATATCCGCGCCGAAGGCTTCGTCTTCGGGCATATGGCCGACGAAGGCATGATCGAATCCTGCGCCGGAAATCTTCTGCGTTACCGTAAAGCCATAGGCGCCGAACGGGTTATGGTATTTACCGACATAAAGAAAAAACACAGCTCTCACGCTATTACAAGCGATATAACCATAGAAGAAACGGCCCACGCCGCCGAGTTTTTTTTGAGCGACGGGGTAATAGTAACCGGCGCGGCAACCGGTTGCGAAGCCGACATCGAAGAGATCAGGCGCGTGAAAAAGCATGTAAAAATACCGGTTCTGGTAGGTTCCGGAGTCGATAGCGACAACGTGAAAACCTATTTGAACGCTTCCGACGCTCTCATCGTAGGCTCTTACTTCAAGCACGGCGGCGACTGGCGTAACGGCGTAAGCTACGAACGTGCGAAAACGTTTATGGACAAAGTCAACAAGCTCATAAAATAAAAGCGCGGACCGGGCCTTCCGGTCCGCCTCTTCGGCTCTTTTTCAACGGGCCCGGGGCTTTCACTCTATCCCGAAAAAATATAAAACATATTGACAATGTAAAACATTGTTGATATAATCTTAAGATTAATTTTTTCGATTCGTTAAATAAAGACAATTTTCTAAATAAATAATTGATTTTTAAGGGTAGGCCATGTACGACGAAGAAAAAGACGAATATAACGAACAGGAAGAGCAAAAGCCCGACGGACTGTCGGCCGAGCAAATCTTGCTCAACTTAAAGAGTAAAGACGCTAAAATCCGTCTCGAAGCCATAACTGCGCTCGCACAGGTAAAGAACAAGCGCGTCGTCAATCTGCTTATAAACTGTCTTAAAGATCCCGTCTGGAACAACCGTTCGGCGGCCGCCAATTCGCTTATCGCGATAGGCGAGCTCTCGATAGAACCGCTGATGTCGGTCGTAAACAGCGAAAACGAAGACATCCGCTTCTGGAGCATAAAAATTCTCGGCACCCTGGGCGGCGCCGGTATTTCTTCTCTCGCGCGCCTGTTAGACGACGCTGACCGTGACCTCAGGCTGCACGTCGTAAGAAGCCTGTGCATCAATCCGGCCCCTGGCATAGTCGATCCTTTAATAACCGCACTCGGCGACGCCGACTGGTCGGTAAGAAAACACGCCGCCGAAGGCCTTCAGAAAGTAGGCCCGCCCGCCGTCACCAAACTCCAGAAAGCCTTCCAGGACAACCTCAACGCCATGGGTAACGATGACATATGCTTCTGGGCGATCAAAGTGCTCGGATTCATACTAAAAAAAGACGCTTTGCCCGCATTCATATCTCTTTTAAGACACGAAGACAAAAATATACGCTTTTACGCGGTCGGCGGCATAGGCGAAACCCGCTGCGAGGAAGCCGTAGATTCGCTTATAGGCGCGCTTTCTGATTCGTCGTGGCTCGTGCGCCGCCATGCCTTTGAAATGCTCGAAACAATCGGCGAACCCGCCGTCGAAAAGTTAAAAAACGCTTTCTTTCAGGGAAGCGACGACGTCAAATACTGGACGGTCAGGCTGATAGCTAAAATAATGAAAGGCAATTCCGTCGGCATCCTGAAAAAAATGCTCAATACCCCTCAAAAGGAAATCAGGTTCTTCATAGTAACGGCGCTCGGCGAAACCGACGATCCGCGCGCCATACCAACTTTAATAGAAGCTTTCAAAGACAATTTCTGGCAGATAAGAAGCCAGGCGGCCGAAATGGTCGCGCGTATGAAATTCCGCGCGCTTCCGGCGCTCACCGCCGCGATAGCCAACGAGTCCGAAGACGTTCGTTACTGGTCGGTACAGGCTCTGGGCATGATCGGCGGCGAAGCCATGAATTCGCTTTTAAATCTTCTGGAAAATCCCGATAAACGCATGAGGCTTTTCACCGTAAAAGCGCTCGGAAGCCTCCAGAACGCCGAAATAATAGAACCGCTCATCAAAGCCATGGGCGACACTTCCTGGCCCGTGCGCGTGGCGGCTTCCGAAATACTCGAACGCGCCGGTGAAACAGCGATCAGGCCGCTTATCAAAGCCATCGGTTCCGAAAACGCCAACGTCAGTTTCTGGTCGCAGAAAGTCCTGCAGAATTTCGGCGATCAGGCCGTGCAGACGCTTATAAACAGCCTTCAAGACAAAGAAGACAAATACAGGGCGCACACCATCAAGGCGCTCGGCAGGATCGGAACGAGCAATTCCATCAAGCCGCTTCTCGAAATTTTATCCGCCGGAATCATCGAAGAATGCGAAATCATATTAGAATCCATGAGCGACCTTAAAAATCCTTCGCTTATCGCTTTTCTGCTTGAAACATTATCGTCCTCCGAAGACGCAAATATCATTACATGGGTTTCAAATATACTGGGCACCGTAAAAGAAAACGGCAAGCCCGTTTATTTCAAGGCGCTCAAAAACCCCAATACCGAAGTGCGCGTCTGGGCCTGCAAGCTTCTTGCAACCTACGAAGGCGACGATATCCTTAAGGCGCTCTGGTTCGCCATGCAGGACAAAGAACCGTCGGTGCGCGTTCAGGCGGTTAAATCGCTCGGCGAAATAGGACAGGGGCTCAACGTTATTCCTTACGCGATGAAACTGATAACCGACGAAGAATCCATGGTCCGTTTCGAAGTTTTCAAACTGCTCGGAAAAATCGGCGCGCCTGCGGCGGTCATTCCGATGCTCGACGCGTTCCAGAAAGAAGACGAGCAGAACCAGAGGCTGATCCTCGACATCTTCAACGAAATAGAATCTACCAACTTCATGATGTCGCTGGTTATAACGCTCGAAGAGGCGCCGGCCGAAATGCACCCGCTCATCCTTCAGCTTCTCGAAAAAATGTGCAACTCGCCGCTCAAGCGCGACATGCTCATTAAAAACATTGAAAATGCAGGCACTACAACTATTTACTGGATCGTTCAGGTCATTTCGAAATTCGACGAAGAGCAGGTCGCGGACGCTCTCATAAAGCTGCTGGAGCATCCCGAGGCTTATGTCTACTCGGTCGCCGCCATGGTAAGATATCTCACTTCGTCGAACTTTATAATAAGAGACAAGATAACGGCCGCGCTTACGGCCGCCGGCCTCAAAGTCATAAAGCCGCTTATCGAAAGCCTCAATAAAGACGACGAAATGATAAAAATGAACGCGATAAATATCATAGAAAGCATGGGCGACGACATTAAACCGGTTATCGAAGAGCTGGCGGCCGATAAAACGGTTAAAAACCATATCGTCGCGATAGAATTATTAAACAGCATAACGCGCACGGTGCGCGTTGGCGGCGCGAAAACATGGGCGTCAAACAAACCGAAGGAATCGAAGGGCGGAAAAGATCCCGCTTCTAAGATAAAAGAAGAATTAGAAAGGGAAATGGCTAAGACGAAGATAAAATGAGCAAAAAATCTTTTTTTCAACGATACGAATGGTCAGCGTACTTTTATTTATTTCCGGCACTCGCGGTAATACTAACTTTCCATGTTTTACCGGTGTTTTATGCTATGGTTATATCCGTTCACAGCGGCGGAATGACTAATTATTTCAAAAATTTCGTGGGACTGTCTAACTTCGAATACGTAATAACAAACAAACATTTCTGGTATTCGATGTGGAACACGTTATATTACGTAGTCGGCACGGTCCCCGTACAGATATTTCTTTCCCTTTTCATAGCCATATTACTCAACCAGAAAATTAAAGGCCTCGAAATGTACCGCGTTATTTACTTTCTGCCCGTCATTACTTCCGTCAACGCCATTTCGATAGTCTGGAAATACATGTATCAAAAATACGGCGTGCTGAACTCCTTCATCGGTTTTCTCACCGGCATACCGGGCCCCGACTGGCTCATGGACACTACCTGGGCGATGCCGGCCATAATAATAATGTCCGTCTGGAAAGGCCTCGGCTATAACGTAATCATATTCCTCGCTGGCCTTCAGAACGTGCCGCCGTCGCTTTACGACGCGGCCAAGATAGACGGCGCCGGCCGCTGGAAAACTTTCTGGAACGTAACCTGGCCGATGATATCGCCCACGACGTTTTTCGTCATGATCATGTCGACCATTTCCTCGTTTCAGGTTTTTGCGCAGGTCTATATGATGACCGGCGGCGGCCCTCAGGAATCCACGACGGTCGTAATCTATTATCTCTATCAGCTGGCTTATGTAGAACATAAAATGGGCCGCGCTTCAGCGCTCGCGTTCATACTGTTCCTTATAATATTCGCCATTACTTATCTTCAGAAAAAATTCACGGCGAAAAGGGTACACTACAATTAATCACGGCTATGAATACGAAAATGAAAGGTGCGTTATAAATAATGTTTAAATCCATAAAAGCTGAAGAAAAGTTCATCGGTACGCTTATTCATATATTTTTAATAGCCGGCGCGCTGACCATGCTCGCCCCGTTCCTGTGGATGATTCTTACATCGTTTAAAAATAAGTTCGAAGCTCTCGATTCTACGATAATTTTTCCGGCGAAATTCGTTTATGAAAATTATATAATCGCCTGGACGAAAGCCCCGTTTTTTAAGTATTTTCTCAATACCGTTTTCGTCGCGCTCGCATGCACGATAATGCAGCTTTTTTCCTCCTCGCTTGCGGCCTACGCTTTTTCACATATGAATTTTTACGGCAAGGAATGGCTCTTCAATATACTTCTGGCCACGATGATGGTCCCGCAGCAGGTCCTGCTGGTGCCGAACTATTTCATATTAAAGCAGCTGGGCTGGCTCAACACTTTCTACGCGCTCATAATTCCCTGGTCCGCAGGCTTTTTTGGCATTTTTCTATTGAGGCAGTTCTTTATGACGCTTCCAAAAGACCTCTGGGACGCCGCCAGAATTGACGGCTGCTCGCGGCTCAAATTCTTTTTCAAGATATTGCTCCCGCTGTCGGCGGCGCCGCTGACGACCATCGCTATATTCACCTTCGTCGGCAACTGGAATTCCTTCTTATGGCCATTGTTCGTCACGAACGACCAGACGTACTACACTCTGCAGGTCGGTCTTTCGAACTTCAACCAGTCCGAAGGCACCGAATGGCATCTTCTGATGGCGGCTTCTACGTTCTGCGTTCTGCCGCTTCTCATAATGTTCTTTATGGCCCAGAAGCAGTTCATCCAGGGCATCGCGCACACCGGTTCAAAGGAATAAAAATTTAAAACACCTAAATAAAGCATTTTATCAGAAAGCGAGATTAGAAAAATGGCGTTATATTTTACAGAAAATAATATCGGCACCGGCGAACGCAAAACCAGCGGCGGCCGCGGTGCATCTATAAAATCAAGACTATACCTGGTCATAGCGATTTTATTGACAGCTCTCACTTTTTCGGGCTGCCTGTGCGGGCCTAAAAAAAGAATGCCGCAATACACCGCCGACGGAAAGCTTAAAATAGTATTCTGGCACTCCATGGCCGGAAAGCTCGGCGAAATATTGAACACGATGGTAAATGAATTCAATAAAAGCAATAAAGACAATATATTCGTCAAAACCGAATTCATTGGCGAGTACGCCACATTGAATCAAAAGATCGCCGCGGCCGTTTTCGCCGAAATTCCGCCGCATATAGCTCAGGTTTACGAAACGTGGACACTGAAGCTCAAAAACGAAGAAGCGGTAGTCGCGCTCGACAAATATATAGACAGCGCCGAAGTCGGCATCGATAAAAACGACATCGTTCCGGCGCTTTTAAGAAACGTCACCATCGACGGCAAAATTTATTCCATGCCGTTCAACAAAAGCATACCCGCGCTTTACTATAACAAAAGGCTTTTCGAAGCGGCCGGCCTCGACCCGGAAAAACCGCCGGCGACCTGGAACGAATTCATAGAATACGGCAAAAAACTCACGATGCTCGAACGCAAAGGATTTTTATTCAACGAATATACCAACTTTATCGATTACGAAAAAGTCCACGGAGAAGGCTCTTTCCCTCCGCGAAACACAAAAGACACCGTAATCTGGGGCAACGCTTTTATATCCGATCCATGGTCGTTTGAAAATTATATTTTTCAAAACGGCGGGCGCATATTGAGCGAAGACGGCAAAAAAGCGGTCATTAACTCGCCCGAAGCGATCGAAGCGGCCAATTACCTGGTAGATAAAATGAAAAAGCACCGCTTCGCCATGCGCACCTCCGGGCGCGAGCATCAGAACGAATTCGTAGCCGGACGCGTAGCGATGATCGAAGGAACCATAGTTTCAAAGGTGTTCATGCAATCGAGCCTTCGCTTTCCTTTCGGAATGGCGACGCTGCCTTATAATAAGATCAACACGTCGGTCCTTTCGGGAACGAACGTAGCTATTTTCGCTTATTTCAGCGAAGAAGAAATACTGGCGGCATGGAAATTCATAAAATGGTTTACCGATACAGATCAAACGGCTCGCTGGGGAATAGAAACCACCTATATGCCGGTAAAAAAATCCGCATATCGAACCGAAGCCGTAAAAGCGGCCATAGTTAAAGATCCCAACATGAAGGTCGCCCTCACAATGCTCGAAAACATCGATTTCGAACCTCAGGTAGCGCCGTGGTTCGAATGCCGCGCCATACTGGGCAAAGCTACCGAAGCCCTCGTTTTAAGCGGCAAAACGCCAAAACAGATACTGGACGAATCCGTGGCGGAAATGAACGAAGTGCTGGCGGCGGAAGAATAAAAGCTTTACCGCTATAGCTTTTTTTACCAAATATTTAGATAAAATTTATAAACTAAGAAGGGGTAGTTTGGTTAATGCAAGAAAAAGAATTAATTAAAAGACAGATCATAAAAAAAATCAAAACGGCCGGAGACATACTGATTACATCGCACATCATGCCCGACGGCGACAACATAGGATCGCTTTGCGGCCTCACGACGGCGCTCAAGCTTTCGGGGTATAAGGTTGATTGCGCCCTTTTCGACGCCGTGCCGGATATACTCAAATTTTTGCCGGGAAGCTCCGAGATAAAAAAGCTCGGCGAAATAAATAAAAAATACGACCTGCTGATAGTCCTGGATTCGTCTTCAGTAGACCGCACCGGCGTAACCGATCTTTCAAAATATTCAGATTTTGTAATAAACATCGATCATCACGTATGTAACGACAATTTCGGCAATATTAACCTGCTGCACACAAATTACAGCGCCACGGCTCAAATCGTATTCGAACTCATAAAAAAGGCGCGCCTTAAATTCAACCCGGAAATCGCCACATGCCTTTATTGCGGGCTCATGACCGATACGGTAGGGTTCCAGACGTCGAACACCGACGAAAACGTTTTCAAAATGGCGTCTTATCTTGTAAAATACGGCGCGAATCCCAATCACATTTCGCGCGAGATGTTCCAGAACAAATCCATGAAAAATATAATCATGATCGGCAAAACGCTTTCGGCCCTTAATTTTATCGACAACGGCCTCATCTGCTGGGGAAAGGTCGATCAAAAAACCATAAAAGAGGTCGGCGCGCTTCCCACCGACTGCTTCGGAATCGTCAACCAGATGGTATCGATAAAAGGCGTCGAAGTCGCGATACTTTTTAACGAAAAAGCCGACGGCAAAACAATAGTGGACTTCCGCTCGAAATCTTTCATCGACGTCAATAAAATCGCCAACGCTTTCGGCGGCGGCGGCCATATGCGCGCCTCCGGCGCCACCATAGAAGGCAATCTCACCGATATAATATCCGAAGTAGTGAATTTTTCGGTAGAGCACATCAAAACGAATTATCATACTGGCCTCATGAAAGGAACGAATAATATTGAATCGCACGGTAGCGGTAAACAAAAGGGCTCAAAAACGAATACAGTCGTTAAATCTGTGGGTATATAAAAGCGACGTAATAAACCATGACGGCGCCGCGCGTGAAATAAAAAACGGCGAAATCGTAAACGTAACTGACGAAACAGGCCGGTTTCTGGCCCAGGCTTATTTCAGCGGCCTTTCTCAGATAACGCTCAGGATCCTCACCCGGCAGGCCGGAGAAAAAATCGGTGAAAGTTTTATCAAAACGCGCCTGGCGGATGCTCTTAACAGGCGGCGCTCGACGATCGATTTCAACAAAACATCCATAATAAGGCTCTTGAATTCAGAAGCCGATTTCCTGCCGGGCCTGATCGTCGATAAATACGGCGATACTCTTGTGCTGCAGTCGCTTTCCGCAGGCGCTGAAAATTTCATAGAATACGCCGTAGAATTTTATCAAAAAGAATTGAGCCCTTCCGGCATATTAATAAAAAACGACGCTCCGGTAAGAAAACTGGAGGGCCTGCCGCTGCATGCCGCCTGGCGGGGAAATCCCGTCACCGAAGCGCGCAGGGTACTTTCGGACGGAATTTATTATCTGATCGATTTCGCCGGCGGCCAGAAAACCGGCTTTTTCGCCGATCAAAGGCGCGCCTACGAACTGCTTAACGGGCGCGTTGAAAACGGCTCGGTGCTCGACTGCTTTTCGTATTCGGGGGCTTTTTCCATGAACGCCTTTAAATACGGCGCCGCCCGTTCCACCATAGTAGATATATCCGCCGACGCGATCGAGCTGGCCAGGCAAACCGCAAAGCTCAACGGAGTGTACGATAAATGCGAATTCATCTGCGCCAACGCTTTCGACTATCTAAAAAACCAGTCTCTTAAATACAGGGCCGCTTCGGGAATCGAACCGCCGTTTAATTTTATTATCCTGGACCCTCCGACTTTTACCAAGTCAAAATCCAGCGTCGCCGACGCTCTGAAAGGATATAAAGAAATCGCCCTGCGCGCGGCTAAAATCGTTAAAAATAACGGCATGATCCTGACGTGCAGCTGTTCGTTCCATATCGGGCTGACCGATTTTTACAATTCTCAGTGCGAGGCTTTTTCCGACGCCAACGTCACGGCTTACCTTCAAAGCGCTGGTTTTCAGGATGAACGCGACCATCCCATTCTTTCATCCATGCCAGAAACTCTCTACCTGAAATATTTCCTTTTTCAAATCCGTAAGTGATCGTATTTTAAATAGTTTGAAAAATAATGTAAATTGTGTTAATATAATTTTATGAATATAAGAATCCAGAGCAATCCGCTTATAAATAAACGGGCATATACGCAGGGCGAAATTATAGCTATTTTCATAGTTTCGTTTCTTATAGTTCTGCTTTCCGCCATTTACTGGCACCAATCCAGCACCGAAAAGCTTATCGCCGGCGTCAAGGAAACCGTAAAAACCGAAGCGAAAAAAGTCGTAGACTCCCTCGTAGCCGACATGGTAAAATCCAAGAGGGGCTCCATGGAAGTGACCCCTGTTGGTAAAACCGGCGCTAAGATAGCTTTTCAATATTTCGACAACAATACGCTAATGCCTATTTTTTATATTTTCGAGCGCCCGAAACTCACCAGGCGTGTCAGGGGAAAAGACACCGTAATAGGCACTAATATCACCGGCCTTAAAATCAACGAAGATTTCAACACCAACGCCATGGAAATAGAAGTTTCCGCCGTCATTTCAAAAGACCTCGAACGGCCGGTGTCGCATACCGAACGCGGAAACTGTCGCATGATAGAGCAGATTCCCGAAGACGTAAAAATCCTCACAGAAGACGGAATCGAACTCGAAGCGGAAACCGCCGCAGACGGCGACGAAGATACTCAATCAGAAACGCTCGATTTTTTCACCGAATACGCGAACGCCTCTCTGGTCGAGCTCAAAAAACGCAAGATGAGCCTCGAATTCGATATAGAAGGCCTGAAAAAACGCGAAGCCGAAACAAACGCCGAACTCACATCGCTCTCGCCCGGAATCAAGCACTCCAGCTTTCCGCTCGTGCTTCCGGACGTAAAAGACATATACGTGCTGGAGCTCGCGGTAAAACGCCCCGCCATCGATCAAAAATATGGCGAAACCATACAAAATAAAATACAGATACTCACCAACCAGATAAAAATGAAACAGGAACTTAAAGTAATTAATTCAATAATCGCACAGAAAGAAAAAAAATAGCGGCCGCGGTTTTGCCGCGCACGACCGGCCGGGCCGAAAAAAGTTTTGGATTTATTCATGAAAAGCTTAATCGATTATATAAAAACCAGACCGGCCGCCATTCTTTTAATATTGTTTTTAATAGCCGCCGGAGGCTGTTTCGCCAATCAGGACGACGGCGTTCTTCAATCGCAATTGAACGACCCTCTCGATCCGGGCGCCGTAAAAACCGGGCGCGGAACGCTCGCGGGATTCGTAGTAAGCGATGCCAACAACAGGTTCGGCGCTGCTAACCTTGCGCTGGCCTCGGTGGAAAAAGCGGTAATAACTCTCGTCGAAACCGGCCTTTTCACATATACGGACAGCTACGGATATTACGAATTTCAAGGCCTGGCGCCCGGCTCATATACCGTTCTCGCAAAGCGAAACGACACGGAAGGCTCGGCTTATATCAACTACACGGCCGCCTCGGTCCGTCCCGACGAAAAATCCCTTCAGCAAACCATAGTCCTGAAAAAATCCGCATCGATCGCCGGGCGAGTAGTTACATTAAACGGCACCGGCGCTTCCGGCTTTTTGATTTCCGTCGAAAATTTTCCCGCGGCCGCAATTTCTTCTGAAGAAGGCCACTTCAGGCTTGACGCGGCTCCAGCGGAACAGGATATTTACCTGCTGATAACAGGCTTCGGATATAAAGCCGAAAGGTACGGGCCGTTAAAAATTTCTGAAAGCAAACTATATTCGATAAATGAAAACATAACTATAGAGCCTGTTTCCGCCGAAACATCCTCGATAAAAGGGGCGGTATCGGACGCTTCGACGGGAATCGCAGTCCCCTCCGTTTTTATAAAACTTTACGAATCCGCCGGCGGCGTTAAAACATTATATTCAACCGCTTATACCGACAGCGCCGGAAAATTTTCGATCAGCGCAGCGGTTTATAAAAACTATATAATCGAGCTCGCGAAACAGGACTATTTTAGCGCGACAAGTCAGGCCAGCCTTACGTCCGCCGTTCCTTTAACGCTTGATTTAAAGCTCGTCCGCGCCAAAAGCGATATTTCCGGTTTTATAATATCCGGAAAAGTGACGGATTCCTCCGGCGCCGCCGTTTCCGGAGCGAAAATATCCAGCGTGCCCTACAGCGAGCAGGTATTGAGCGGCCCCGACGGAACTTATAAGCTCCGCGTTTCAGAAGGGATTTACGATATTTACGCTTCTAGCCCCGGCAGTCTCGAAGCTGCCGCAAGGGTAAACGCGCGTCTTTCCGAGAAAGGAGCCGAAATCAATTTTACTTTACAAAAAAGCGGCGCTACCGCTCTTTATCTTCTAAGCGGCATTGTTACAGACGTTAATTCATCGCCGCTCGCCGGAGCGAAAATTTCTGTTGACAAAAACAACTTATACACCTATACTAATCAATCAGGAAACTATTCTATTTACCTCTCCGGCGGCACTTACGAAATAAACGCAACGAACGGGGCCGGACTTGAAAAAAACGTCACTTATTTCATGGGACACGGCCCGCAGAGGCTGGATATAAAAATCATAAAATAGTCCGCTACGGCCATTAACGATATATATATAAATTCGGGAGGATGAAGTAAATGAAAAAAGTCACCAGAAAAAATTACCGGGTATCTTCAAAACTCATACATGGTCCGGAATTAATGACCAAGCAATGGGATTTTTCGCATCACGTAGTGCCGCCGCAGTCGTCTTCGGTCACTTATGCCGTAAGCTCCGCTCAGCGCGGCGCTCTGGGTTTTATTCAGTTCGCCAGCGAAACCGAGCTCAACCAGGAACCCATACTTATATACGACAGGCTCGAAGAGCCTAACCGCAATATGCTCGAAGAAAGGCTCGCTCTTGCCGAAGGCGGCGATATGGCCGTGGCGTTTACGACGGG
>MWBZ01000071.1 GCA_002069765.1 bacterium ADurb.Bin243 | reverse complement strand
AACAATTGTTTCGATATGCGTGTCCGACCATTTTTTAATATATGAAGCGCTCGTGTCGTTGAATTTAACGCTGCCGGCCGTTCCCTGCGTTTCGCCGAATCCGGCGCCCGTAATTGTAATGGTGTCGCCGGATTTTACTATTGCCGGTGATATCGCAAATATCGAAGTCAGACCGAATGGAATGCCGTTCGTGCGCAGCCCATTAATTTCAACGAATACTTTTCCGTATTGTGCATTTGCGGGAACACGCGCCACTATTTTTGTGTTGGACCACGAAATTATGTCGGTGGTGTCTATATCACCGAATTTTAATTTATTGGCGCCTTGCGATGAGCCGAATCCTTTACCTGTGATTGTTACCATCGTCTGTGCGGTGCCGGTTGCCGGAGTTATGGAAACAATATGGCTCACGTCAAAATTAACGCCGTCGCTCTGTATATGATTAACTATGACCGCGATTGGGCCGGTTATACTGTCTGCCGGAACTTTTAATGCAATTAGCGTATCCGACCATGACTCTATATCTAAATCAGAGACATATTTGTCGTTGAATTTAACGAGGCTGTCGCCGCGCGTAGTTCCAAAACCAAGACCGGTTATGGTGATTTTTTCGCCAGGAACACCAATATACTTCGATAACGCCGTGATTAACGGTTTGACCTTTAAACCGATTATCGCCGTTGCGCTTATTCCGTCTTCTGAGTGTGACGCGGTCAGTGTTATATTTTGCGGTAAGGCGGGCGCTAAAAATGCGCGCTGTTCGTCGAGCACTAAGCCGTTATAAGACCATACTGGCGTTATTACACGGGATGTTTTATCCGAATAATTAACGCTGGCAGTTATTTCAGCAAGTTTATAAACCGATCCGACTGTAGTTTCATCGTATGTCTTGCTTAAAGTGAGCGTTTTAACTACGCGAGATATTCTTAAGTTAAATGACGCTTTTTTAGTTATCTGCATTTCAGTGTACGAAGCCGTAAAAATTACTTCGCCGAGGTAGCCGGCCGGCGGTATGTAATTAAATCCGGAAACGCTGCCGCGGTCCGTCTGCCAGTTGACGCCGACTTCGCGCGTGGTGCCGTCGGAATAAGACGCGAATGTTTTAATCGTTCTTAAATCATAAGGCACGTTCGCTTCTATCGTTTCGGAATATTTACTTAAAGTGAGCGAGTTTAAAAGCGCGTTGACGGATATGGTGAGGACGGCAGTCTGTGATTTAGCGCCTTCGACGTATTTAGCCGTCAGGACTACCAGCCCTTTTTTGCCGGCCGGCGGCGTGAATATCGAATTAGTTATGCCGCCTTCGGAAGCCGTCCATGTGACGGATACCTCGCGGGTGGCTCCGTCGGAATAAGCCGCTATGGCTTTAACAGCCGAAAGGTTATAGGTCGAGTTTTCGCTCATATTATCGCTTTGTTTGCTTAAAGTAAGAGATTTGAGGCCGGACTCCATTTCGGCGAAGAAATTAACGGATGCAAGAGGGTAATCTTTGGCTTCAACCGTAAAATTAACTATTTTATCAGGGTAGCCGATTTTTTTAAACGATATCGAATAATTTCCGGCTTTTAAATCGCATAAGATATTAAAGTATCCGTTGGCATCGGTCGTGGCGCTCTGGCCGCTTGAAAGCGATGCTAAAACGCCCGCTATCGGAAGCGAAGGCGCTTCTTCCGTGTTTATGACGACCGCGCGGAATCCGCCGAGAAGCGCGGTTACCACGACGCGGCCCGTTACGCGGGTGACTGCCGTGGCGGTTTTCTGCCTTTCGTCGAGGACTTTTTTAATTTCAATTTTCAAGTTGTCGGGATGCTCTACTTTTGAAAATGTAAAAAGTTTGTCCCCGTTTACTTTGAGCCTGGTTCCGCCTTCTATCAAAACGTTCAGGCAGTAAACTCCGCCTTTTTCAAAGATATATTCGCCGGAAACGACAGTTTTGTCTTTTTTCTGGAATTTTATTATAACGGTCGACGAAGCGTTTAAAAGTTCTATGTCGGCTTTGAAGAAGCCGGCGCCGTCCGTCGGCACGGTATATTGTTTCTTTTCGGCCACTATTATGACCGATCGCGAAGCCGCAAGGCCCGCGTAAAGTGCCGGCGACGAAATCGAGTCGTCGTAAAGATAACCTGAAACCGTAGTGTTATAATTAACGGTTACGGGCGGCGTTCCGCCCGAATTATTAAATCCGCCCCCTCCGCTTACGCATCCCTGCGTGAAAATAACTATGAGCATTAAAGCTAACGAAAGCGCTGCCGATCGCGTCTGGCTTTTGATATTTTGTTTCATGATATCCTTACTCTCCCGGTTTATATATTATTAATATACTGCTTAAAATAACTGTAAATAAAATTATTTGAGGTTTTTCAGGTTATTTGAAAAAATGCCTCGAATATATACTATTGGCTTATATGAATATCGGCTGAAAAATAAAAATCGTGATTGCAAATTATTTTTGGTTGAAAACCCTTAATAAATCTTGAAATTAAAAGCTAATTTATGAATTGACAATAGTTAAAATGTTTGATATTATTTAAACGCTTCAAATTTATGACTGAACGAGTTTTATTTATCAGGAGGACGAAATGAACGAATTAAGGATTTTAGGAATTTTAATACCGGACAGAGTTAAAGACGCCGTAAAAATTCAGGAAGCGCTTACAAAATACGGATGCTCGATAAAAACCCGCCTCGGACTGCATGAAGCCGGCGATAAAAAATGCGCCCGCAACGGTCTGATAGTGCTCGAACTCACTGGCGATAAAAAAGAATGGGACAAACTCGAAAAAGACCTGACCGCGATCGAAGGCGTTAAGGTCGAAAAAATGGCTTTTTCACTGTAATTAATAAAAGTTAATATTCACCGTGAATTTAAATTTAAATAAGGCGCTCGTTATAAGGACGGACCGTCTCGGCGATTGTATTTTATCTACGCCAGTGTTTTCGGCTATTAAGGCCGTAAATAAAAACGCCGTCATAGACGTGCTTACCACTCCTTATACGGCGCCTGTTTTTAACGGCAACCCCAACGTAAATGAGGTTATAACGGACGATCCTTCCGGCTACGGGATGTTTTCATCAAAATTTTTTGAGCTCGTCAAAAATATTTCGGGCCGGAAGTACGATGTCTGTTTCATTTTGCATCTGACCGCCAGGGCGGCGCTTACGGCGTTTCTGGCGGGAATTCCGGTGCGCGTTTCGCCGGCGTCAAAGATTTATCAATTCTTATCGACATGCCGCGTCGGCCAGAAACGTTCCCTGTGTAAAGCTAACGAAGCCGAATATAACCTGGACCTTATAAGGCGGCCGTTAGAAGCCGGGTTCGAAAATCCGCCGTCAGAGCTTTACTTAGATAAAGAAAGCGAGTCGTTCGCTAAAAATTATCTTAACGAAATGCTTTCGCGTCAACGCGATACGAACTATGAATCTTTCAAAAAAAGCGGCAGGAAGCTTATTATGATACACCCGGGCTCGGGCGGATCCGCTCTTAATATGAGCCGGGCGTTATATGCGCAATTAATGGAAAAGCTTTACTGTAAAGGATTTGAAATTTTCCTGTCCACGGGGCCTTCGGAAGAAGAACTTAAAGAAGATTTTTTATCCAGGCTTTCATTCACGCCGTTACATTACAAAAGCGAAGTTTTTAATAGCTCCGGCGTTTTGAAGAACTCGTTCGCGGTGATAGCCGCTGCCGACGCCGTTATCGCGCCGTCTACCGGGATATTGCATGCCGCCGTGGCCCTTCGCAAACCGGTCGTCGCGCTGTTCTGCCCTATATTCGTATGCACGCCGGTCAGATGGGGCCCGTATAAGCCCGTAGGCGCAGAAGTTATAATGCCGAAATCGGTTTCGAGCGAAAAAAGCAATATCGTCAACGGCGGTTCCTGCGTAAAGTGCATTAAATCGGCCTGCTCACATTATAACTGCATGGATTCAATCGAAAGTGACGATATAATCGAAAAACTGCAATCCGTTTTAAATTCCAAGAAATAGCCTTTGAGCCAGAAATAAGCTTAATCCCGCCTTTTTAATCTTTTCGGCGGCGGCTGAAATATCGTATTCGGCCGTTAAGAACATGCATTTTTTACTTTCCGAATCGAAAATCATATAATGAGCGCGCGGGTCGCCGTTTCTGGATTGGCCGACGCTTCCGGGATTGTATATATTTTTTTCACCGCTAATGAACCGGAACTGAAGATGGGAATGACCCACGAATATAGTTCTATAATCGACTTTTGAAAAATTTCCGGCAATTTCCGCCGCCGGCCGGTCGGGAAAAATATACTGCCAATAAGGATTTTGCGGTCCGCCATGGAAGGCGGCAAAATCTAATCCGGGATAAAAATTAGGCGCGTTCATATATTTTTCTAAAAAAGCCCGCGAGGCCGGTTTTAAATTATCGGCCGTCCATTTTATAGCGTGTGCGCCGTGTTCGGTGCCGAACCTGGAAAAATCTCCGTTCAGCGAAGCTATATCGTGATTGCCGAGGACTGCTCCCGATAAATCCAGCGCCGATAATAATTCGATGCACTCGTTCGGATTAGCGCCGTAGCCGACTATATCGCCGAGGCAGAAAAAAGATTGCGCGCCGGCTTCTTTTGCGCTTTTTACGACGGCCGTCAAAGCTTCCAGATTTGAATGTATATCTGAAATTAAAGCTATTTTCATTTTAAAATCCGCCGGAAAGAAATTTCATGAGCCGTTCTTTTACTTCGAAAGGCTTTATGGCCGGCCGGCCCGCTTCCGCGGCGACGCTTTCGCTTATTCTTAAATGTATGAAAGTAAGTTCGGGAGAGCGTTTCCATTCTTCTATACGCTTCGCCAGCGATTCTATGTTTTCCGCAGTGATCGAGCGTTTATATCCGCAGCTATGCGCCGCGGCCGCAAAATTTACCGACGGCGAAACGGTGAACTGCCCGCCGGTAGAAGCGTGCGAACGGTTGTCTAAAAGCACGTGAAGCATATTGCCCGGCGAGTAATATCCCGCTGTGGCCATAGATCCCATTCTCATCAGAAGCGCGCCGTCGCCGTCTATGACGGCTATTTTCCGTTCGGGCCGGCAAAGAGCCAGTCCCAATCCTATAGAGCCGGCGCAACCCATCGAGCCTACCATATAAAAATTATTGGCCCTGTCGCCAAGGTCGTAAAGCTCGCGGCCCGTCATGCCGGTAGTGGCTATCAGTAATGTTTCGGGACCGCAGCGCCCGGCTATTGTTTTTAAGGCTTCTATTCTTGCGGCATAAAGGGTTTCGTCTTTATTATCTTCACAAGCCGCGCCGGTTTGGCCGATCAGTATATTTTTTGATAGATTTGAGGCAGGCCGACTTTTTTCTTTTAATTTCACTTCGCCGAAAGTATTCTTTTTAACCACGAAAAAATACGTTTCGCCGCTTTTAACGGTTTCGGCGGCGTTTAAAAGCTGCTTACGCCACAAAGTTTCTTCGCCGGAAAGATAATCCCATTTTATTTTCATTAAATCGAGAAGGCCGCCGGTTATTTCACCCATAAGCTCGTGCTGCGGCTCGTCGGGGCAGCCGCTTGCGCCCCTCAGGCTTACGAAACCGAGAAGCGGTATCCTGAATATATAATTGAGCGATGTGAGCGGCGAAACCGCGTTAGTGAGACCTGAATTCTGGCAGATAAAAACGGGCAGGCGCCCGCCCATATAAGCTCCGGCGCAAACGGCCGCGGCGTCGCCTTCATTTGCGGCCATAACATAGTCGCACTCGTTGAGGGCGTAATTTATGAAATATTTAAGGTATGAGCACGGCACTCCGCTGAAAAAGTTGAACCCCTCATTTTTAAGAGCGCCGCCGAATTGCGGTGTGTTTATCATAAGCAATCACCCGGCTTTCCTTTTGGGCGAAATTTAATTATCAATTTAATTATTAATGTAATTATTTAAAATTTACAAATTTACGCTTTTCTGCAGATCTATTACGTTATTTACGTTCAGCCATGAACCTTTTATAAACTTAACGAGGACGGGCATTCTTTTTGCGAGTTCATCGAGGAGGTCCTGCATTCCGAGTTTCTTGAAATTTTCCGTGCCGCTCATTGATTTTATACATTCGCGCATGGCGGCGGCGCCTTCTCCGCTTACTTTGATAAGGCCTATAAACTCCCCGCCGATTTCTTCTTTTGGAAGCTTCGGCGACATTTTTATAAAATTTACGCTCTGCGAATACAGTTTTTTCGAATATGCCGCGCTTGTTTTGACATAGTCGAAGCGGGGAGTGCCGTCGAATTCGTAATCGGCGTCCGCTACTATAGTTATGCCGCCGGGGTCGTTGATCAATTCATTTAAAATATAGCTTTTAAAAACTATATCGCCATAGCAGATTATGGTGTTTTCACGAATTACGCCGAGCGCGAGGTAAAGCGAGTAAAGCTCGCTGGTGCTGTCGTATTCATCGTTATCAATAAAATTGACGTTTTGAGCTTTTATTTTGTCTTTTGCAAAGCCGCGCACCACCGTTATATCTTTTATGCCGGTCTGGTTGAAGTTGTCTATTATATTGAAAAGTATAGGCTTTCCGTCTATGTGTATGAGCGTTTTGGGAATTGACTCGGTCAATTCTCCAAGATTGCCGCGGCTCGCGGCGAGAACCACTGCGTTGAAGTTTTTGCCCGCGGCCGGAAGATATTTTTTTTCGGCCTCGCGCAGCTCTTCGTCGCCCTGTAATCTGAAAAGCTCCGCCACTGAGGCTATCTGGTCTTCCACGTTGATCAGGCTTTTGTCCGAATAAACCCGCGCGGCGATTTTCTTCATATTTGTAACCGCGGAGCGGATCATATGGTTTGCCCATATTATAAGGCTTATCTTTAAATCTTTAAAAACTTCGGTCGGGGTCGAGTAATATTTGGTCGGCACTATTATAACCGGCAGCTTTTCGCCCCAGTTTTTCATAAACGCTTCTATATCGGAAGGGTTGGATTTCTTGCTGTGGACCAGTATGGCGTCCGCCCCGGCTTCCCTGTATGCTTCGGCGCGTTTAAGCGCTTCCTCCAGGCCGTATCCGGCTATAAACGCCTCGGTGCGGGCCGCTACCGTGAAGTTTTTGTCGCGCCTCACATCGCACGCGGCCTTGATTTTGCCGCAAAATTCCTCTATGGAAGCCAGCGGCTGCGTTTCACTTCGTATGAATGAATTGGTTTTGGGAAAGATTTTATCTTCGATGCATATCCCGGCGATATTTATCTGTTCGAGCTTTTTTACGAGCCGCCGTACGTTGTTGAAATTGCCGTAACCCGTATCGCCGTCGAATAAAATAGGTATTTCGACCGAATCGTTCATAAAATCAAGTATTTCGAGTATCTGCGTCCACGACGCTTCGTTGTTGTCTCGCACTCCGAGCGAAGCCGAAATAGAAAGGCTGCTAGCCCAGATACCTTTGAACCCCGCCTCTTCGACTATTTTTGCCGATACCCCGTTATGGGCTTCCATAATGAATTCGAGCCCCGGAGAAGTTATTAAATTTTTAAGCGCAAGAGTTTTTTCCATAATCGTAATTATACAATAGCGGTTTTTAATTGTAAAGCATTTAATGACAAACTTTAAATTAAACGCTTCTATTTTTTTGCCGATATCATGTCTTAAGGTTTTATAATATAGTCAGTAAATTTTTAATAATAAACTATTTCACTAAGGAGAAAATTAATGTCTAAAAAAATCATTTTACTTACAATTTTAGTTTTCTTGACCGTTTTAACGATTAATCCGGCTTTCGCGCGCGAAGATTTAAAGCTCGATCTCAACATTAAATCGCTCGACGCGTCTAAATTTCCCGTAATTCAGGCCTATGTCACCGTCACCGACCGCGACGGCGCCTATTACAGAAACCTTACCGAATCCAATTTTGCCGTAGCTGAAAACCGCTTTAAACTTGATTCGTTCGTGGTTGAATCGTCGCTCAAAAATATGCACATCGTTTTATGCCTGGATAACTCCGCTTCCATGAAAAAAGATATGGCCGAACTTCAGCGCGCCGCGTTCACTTTTATCAAGGGCCTCGATCCGACCGATAAATGCTCGATACTGACTTTCAATAATAAAACTTCCGTTTTGCAGGACTTTACTAACGATAAATACGCCCTTTCCAACGCGGTGTTTCAGATGCGCGCCCGCGGCGGAACGCTTTTATACGACAGCCTTTTTACGGCCATAAATAAATGCGCCATAGTGGAAGGAAAAAAAGCCATCGTTCTTTTTACCGACGGCAAGGACGAAAGTTATTCCGGCTCGAAACCTTTTTCCAGACACACTCTCGAAGAGGTCCTCGCGCACGCTAAACAGGTGGAAGTGCCCATATATGTAGTCGGAATCGGAAAAGATTTCAATGAAAACATACTTTCCGCGCTCGCTAACGAAACAGAAGGCACATACTACTACGCGCCTTCGCCTTACGAGCTTTCGCGCCTTTTTAAACAGATAGTGCAGAGCTTTAAAACTTATTACAAGATAATTTTCGCGACACCCTGCCAGACTAAAGACCAGACGGCCCGCCTGGTTGAAGTCGAGGCTACCATAGGCGATATGCTCGGCCATAACCAGGTTTTATATCTGGCTCCCGCTTCCGGCCGCGCGGCGAACCAGAGTTACGTGCCCATAAAAGACGACTGCGTCGATTGCGATTTCAGGGAAGACGCTAAATTCAAACATCTGCGAAGCAGATAAACTTCCGCCGGCAGGCAAGGTTATAAATTAGAATTGAAAAAGTTATAAAAAAAAGGCTGTTTCGAAAATAATCGAACAGCCTTTTTATTTTTGTTTTTACCGCGGCGTTTTTTAGTTATTGTTCTCGCTTGCGCTCGAAGCCTGTTCTTCAGGCTTTAGAAATTTTTCAACGCGCTTTTTCACTTCGTTCCTGATATCTACCGTGTCCCAGAATTCTATTTTTTCCCTGTCGGCCGATACCGTGTCGAACAAGATTCTAAGGGATTCCGTGATAGCGTTGAGATGCACGTCGGCGTTCGAGACCATTGCTGGCATCTCTTTTTTCAACTGTTCTATCTTTCCGCATTCCAGGTATATCTCGACTTTGGCCATATTCAGGCTGAACGGCGCCAGAAGGTTGTTTATATTGTGTAAAACCACGCCCGTCAGGTTTTGAAGCGTGCCGATCGCTTTTTTTGTTTCCGCACTATATTCGTTTTCGCGCATTTTTACCTCCGGATGATATTGAAAATGATGCGATATATATTGTATGGCACCGAACTTGACCGTATATTTATTTTTTATTTAAGCAGCCCGTCGAGCTTTTCGGGATTTTCTTCGCCGTCGCCGCTTATTTTAACGAATTTTCCTTCGAGTTCGAATAAGACATTATGCCCGAGAGCGCAGTATTTGCCGGCGCGCGGATATCTGGATATCAGGGCGAAATATAACTTCGAACCGAATTTTACGCTTACGATATTTTTGGCGTCGCGCTTTTCGTCGAAAGTCGAAATACGCCATTCATCGCCGCGCTTTACGAAAGTTTTGTCCTCGACGTAGCGCATCGATTCGGGATCTATTTTGCTGTAATCGAACGCCCTGTCGCTGGCCTGTATTTTTTTGACGGCGCGGCTCATATACACCGCGTTGGCTCCTGAATCTTCTTTCATAGATTTTTCCGAAGACGGTGCCATGAAAACGTTGGCGTTATCGAATGCGTCGCGCTCCGATGCGGATAACGAGCTTCCGGGCGCCTGCGCTCCGGCTTTCACTTTTTCATCGTAAAATCTCTGCCTGCGCTCTATCATTATATTGGGCGAGCCGCCTATCTGCGCTTCGTCTTCGAGGACTAAAAACGACGTATAAGGCGTCATTATGCCGTGCTTTTTGGACAGCTCGACGATTTCTTCCTTGAGCTCCTTATTTTCGCCGTGCAGTCTTATTTCTTCGAGCAGGTAGCCGATGCGCCTCTGCGCCCATATGCGCGGCAGAAAGTTGTTGTCGTCGGTCTTTTCGGCGAAATTAACGTCGTTGGAGTATTTTTTTTCGGCCCCGAGGACTTTGCCTTTGATAGTAGCGGCGCCGGCTCCGCCTTCACGGTAACGCCCTATAAGAACGAGCTGCGAGCCTTTGAAAAAATCGGGTATTTCCCGGGGATAAGCGTTGTCGGTCTTTATTTTGCCGAAATCGACGCTCACGTCGGTAAGTACGGGCGAAGCTATTTTTGTATAGAAGTTCGATACTTTTAATTCGATATCTTCGTTTTCTGTAACGTATTCGATTACGCCGTTATTTTCAACGGCAAGCTTGTCGAGCAGCGTGGTGTTTAAATCGGTTCCGACGCCGAAACAGAAGATCTTGATTTTAAGTTCGTTTTCTTTTTTGACGTTTTTAAGTATTTCTGACGGATCGGTGATATCGACCGTCGGCATTCCGTCGGTTAAAAATACTATAAACGCGGGCTTATCTTTGGCGAAATCCATTTTAAGCGCCTTGTAAAGCGCTTCGTTGATATTAGTTCCGCCTATGGCCCTCATGCCTTCTATATATTTAAGCGCGTCTTCTATATTTTCTTTTTTAGCGTTTACGAGGTTTTTTTCATAAGGCCTGGGTTCGGTGGCGAAACTGATTATATTGAAGCGGTCTTCTTCTTCGAGGTTGTTGACGCAAAATTTAAGTGCGTTCTGCACCTGCTTATGTTTGTCGCCGCTCATGGAGCCTGAAGTGTCGACGACGAAGCAGATATCTTTGGGAATGACTTTTTTTTCGGTCTCCACTTTAGGCGATGCTAAAAGCATAAAATACCCGTCTTCTTTAGCCTGCTTATGAGATATCAGGCTTATGCCCAGATCGTCGTCGGAAACGGTATAATAAAGAGTAAAATCCTTGTCGGGCTTTGAATTGGATTCTTCGAAGGATATTTTTACTTCTTTGTCCGAAGTCTTTTGAACGTCTATTTTATGCGAAGGCGAATAAACGTTTTTAATGCCTGATTTAGATTTGATATTTACGGCGACGGAAACGGTCTGAACAGGTTTTGACGAGAATTTCTCCGTATTTAAAGGATATACGTATTTGACGATTTTGCTGTCCTGATTTAATACCTGCTGATACTCGAGCTGAATGCGCTTTTCGCCGCGTGCCGGAACCGGATAAACCCTGGCTTTGAAAAGGTTGGCGCCCATATACTCCAGAAGCGCCGGGTCCTGCTTTCTTCTTACAATGTCTTCGTAAATGTTGCGGGCCTTGTCTTTATCCATAAGCTCCGCCGATTGGCGCTTACCGTCGATGAACATTGCAAAATCGGATATGGTGGCGCTTTCGGGAATCGGGAAAATATAAGTGCCTTCGAGGTCCTGGTTTTCTTCATTTATAAAAACCTGATCGACGGAGGTTTTTGAAACCTGTTCGTTGATTTCTACCGAAACTTTGTGAAACTTGATGGAAGGAGGAGTCAATTCGCGGGCGAGCCTTCTTTGAGGCGGAAAGTCGGGCGGATAATCCACTATGATAAATCCATCGGCATAGGCCGTGGAAAACATGCATAAAAAAGCGATGAAAGTGATCAAAAATAAGCCATGGAGCCCGTTCGTCATAAAAAACAACTCCTTTTAATGTTTCAATGATGCGTTATTATGGTCAAGTTTACACTTATTATATAATAAAGAGAAAAATATTTCAATTAATATTTAAGAATTCACAAATTATTGACTTATGGACCTATATCGTGTATAATCAAGACCCGTGCGGCCTGCTCTGCTTTAGCGGCAACCGCGTCATAAAATTGGCTCTTATTCATTTCATGTGGGTAAGTTTATTAGTGAATAGTGTAGAGTGGATAGTGAATAGTTAAGGCTGAGGCTCGCCTTGCGAGCTCTATATATAAAAGAATAAAACGCCTTATCGAAATTTCAAAAAGTCCTTTAGTTCTCAACTCTCAACTCTCCACTCTGAACTCTTAACTTAACTTAAATATTTTATCCATACGATATGAAAAAGAACCATAAAATTTATGCTTACACAGCTTAAAAATTCTATTTTTAGAAAAAGGCCCGGTATATATGGTCAGGACCGCGTTTATAATAAAAGACATAAATTCATGGACAGGCGGTTTTAATTATTATAAAAGTCTCCTTAGCGCCGTGTGTAAACTCGCGGATCGCGAGATCGAGCCGGTCGTTTTTACCGCCGGGTCGCAGGCGGACGAAATTAAAACGAAACTGGGCCTCGATATAGAATATCACGGGCTGTCCTGCCTCGAGCCGAAGTCCGTTTTGTCTTACCTGGGCCGCGCTATGAAAAAAACTTTCGACAGGAACCTGGTTTTTGAAAAGTCGCTCATAAAGTATAAAATTAGCGTTATTTCTCACGCGTCTAATGCCGACGCCGGGCCCGGTATTATAAAAATTGGATGGATACCGGATTTCCAGCATGTACACTTGCCGGAAATGTTCGATAACGGCCTTCTGGCTTACAGAAACAAAACTTATATGGAATTGGCCGAAAAGTCCGACGCGGTTATTTTAAGCAGCCTTGACGCCCTTGCCGATTTTAAAAAATTCGCCCCGGCATATGCCGCTAAGGGCAGAGTGCTTAATTTTGCCCAAAATGCAGCCGTAAAATCTTTCGACCCGCACCGTTACGCTGAAATTAAGTCAAAATATAATTTGCCGGACAAATATTTTTACATACCTAACCAGTTCTGGAAACATAAAAACCATATTACGGTCCTTGAGGCGCTTAAAATATTGAAAAATTCAGGAAAGCCGGTTCCCGTGGTAGTTCTCAGCGGGCTTTTGAAAGATTACCGCAATGCCGGCTATATAGGTGAAATACAAAATTACATAAACTCCGCCGGTTTGAACGATCATGTAATGCTGCTCGGTTTGATAGACTATGAAGAAGTCTTTTACCTGATGAGATATTCTGCGGCGGTCATCAATCCTTCTCTTTTCGAAGGCTGGAGTTCGAGCGTCGAAGAGTGTAAGGCTATAGATAAGGATATAATTTTATCCAATATAGGCGTGCACGTTGAGCAGGCCCCGCCAAAAGGCAAATATTTCAATCCTTCCGACGCCGGAGAGCTGGCGGGAATTTTGCCGGGCTACTGGCTCGAACCGCCTTTTTACGATGACGGCGCGCTGGCGGAAAAATTGAGGCTCCATGAGGCCAGAAGGGTTGATTTTGCCAGGAAATATCAGGAAATAGTCCTTTCCCTGGCCGGCAAGAAAAATAAAACGGCGTCTGGCGGGTGTGTATAACTAATGAATAAAGTCGAAATGAATTTTGATAAAACCGGAAAAACTATAAGCGCTCCGGAAAGGTTAAGAAAAACTTCCCGCGGCGAAGAATATCCCGTGGTAAGCGTAATCACCGTCGTAATGAACGGCGCGGAATATATAGAACAGACCATTCAGAGCGTTCTGGGGCAAAACTATCCCGACATGGAATATATAATCGTCGATGGAGGCTCTGCCGACGGGACCGTCGATATAATAAAACGCTACGAAGATAAAATTTCCCGCTGGATAAGTGAAAAAGATTCCGGCATAAGCGAAGCGTTCAATAAAGGCGTGGTGCTCGCCGAAGGCGACTATATTATAATGATGAACTGCAGCGATTACTTTTACGATAACAGGGCGGTTGAAAAGCTGGCGAACTACATTAAAATGAACGATCCCGACGAAAATACGATTATTTACGGCGGCGCGGTCGTGATAAACCGCGTCGGCGGCTTCGATATGTGCCAGGCCGATCACGAAAATCTTTCTAACGACTGCTCTTTTTGCCATCAGTCGGTGATAATGCCAAGAAAAATGCTTCTGGAGAACAAGTTTGACGAACGGCTGAAATACTCGATGGATTACGATTTGTGGCTCAGGCTTCTTGATAAGGGCGCGAAATTCGTGCGAATAAAAGACGCGGTGGTTTCGGTTTACAGGACCGGCGGCGTAAGCTCCAACGCGGACGGCGTCATATTTAAATGGATAGTCATGGCCCTCAATTTAAGGCGGGTTGAAATAGGAAGTCTCGTAAAGGCTTTGACCGAATGGGCAGCGGCTAAATTTCGCGCCCGGTTCAAAAAAATTATAGGCGAACCGCTTTATTTAAAACTTGTATCTTTATATTACAGATTGAGATTTAAAAAGCGGTAATTAAACAAAAAATTTTTCACCCGGTATTTTAATTCTTTAATGTACATTACTTATAACATAATAACCAATAATAACTATAACTAAAACTATAAAAAGAATAAATCGGGAAGGTTTTAATATAACCATGACCAAATATGCTGGCGATAACGGTATCGAATCCATAAAACCTGCCGGAAACGATAAAACGGATAGTATAATATCCTTTTTTATAATGATGTTTCTGGTTACCGTTTCGTTTTCCACTTTTTTGTCGAACTTCGCTCTTTATTGGGCGATCGCCGTTCTTTTATATTCAAGGTTCTCCGGCGGCGCCGCGCCACGGTTTAAATACAGCGCGGTTTATTCCATAATGTTATTGTTCGTCGCCGCTAATATTCTGGGGCTTTTTACCAGCGGCCTGGGACTGGCCGGAATAGGCAAAATTAAAAACGTTATGGCTTTTCTGGCTTTTTTTCTGGCCTATGAAAAGGGGTTTATGCTTGTCGATAAGATAAAAATGATGACCGCGCTTCAGGCCGTCAACTTTATTTTGCTTATGAGCGCGATTCTCGCGACCGCTTTCGGCCTTACCGATATAGTTTATTTTCAGGATTTCGTTTACTGGCCGAGCAAGTATAGCGGCCTTTTCGAAGTGCCGATCACTTACGGCGAGTTTCTGGTTATGATGCAGTGCATATCCCTGGCGCTGGTTCTGGGCGCGAAAGGCGCTTTTGAAAGCAATGTAAAACGCGGCATATTCCTCGCTTTTGTATGCGCGAACGCCGTCGCCCTCCTGCTTACTTACTCTCGCGGCCCATGGGCGGCAATGGTTCTGGCCGTGTTCGCCCTTCTGCTTTTTAACCGGTATTACAGGGCTTTTGCGGCGGCTTTAATTATTTCTATTATGGCCGCGGCGGCCGTTATTTATCCGCCGGTCACAAACAGCGCTTTTTTAAACGATCTTAACGCCCGGGTTATGAGCACGCTCGGCGGCTATTCCAGCGGACGGGAAGTCATATACGCCGCCGGAATCGCAATGATAAAAGATAATCCCGTAACCGGCGTCGGAATCGGGGGCGTCGAGAAAAATTATTCCGATTACGTCAAAAGAGTCGAATGGGCCCCTGAAGAGCGCAAGGCAATGGTGTACGGCCATCTTCATAACCTTTACCTTCAAATATACGCCGAAACCGGGTTCGCCGGGTTCGCCTCGTTTATATGCCTTTGCCTTTACGTTTTAGCCGGCCGGCTTATAAAAAAAATCAGGAGCATTAAAGAAGAAGGCTCGGTCGAGAAGGCTTTTGCTACGGGGACCGCGCTCGCTTTTGCGGCGGTTCTGGTAATGGGGCTCAGCGAATATAATATGTTTAACAATGAAATAAGCCGTATTTTGTGGTTTTATACGGGTATGGCGCTGGGCGGAAGAAAAAGCTGACGGAAAAGCCGGCCGGATTTCAAAAAAAAATTTGTTTGAAAATCATTTTATTTTAAGGTGAAATGAAGAACATGGTCACCGGTCAAAACAAAAAAAGCTTGACACAAAAAAACTTTACTGATAAAATAGCACTAATTTGACTGCGGGTTTTGATTGACAACATTATATCGTGTTCGTGAATTACGAGGAGGTGAAACAAACAAATCCTATAGCACGGGTGCGGTATTGTTATTAGCAAAAACCGGTTGGGTTAAAAACGGTTCGCTGGCGAAAGCGGGCGGGCTAATCTTGAAAAGTGAACTAAAAGTAGACGGGAAGTTTAAACGAAGTAGCGTTAAAGGTAACAAGGACACTTAAAGGCAAAAAGTTTAGGCGCCCCCCGGAAGCTTCGGTGAACGAAGTAAAGGTTTAATTTAATCTCGGTCAGATTAAACCAAAAAAAATCAAAAATTTACAAGGGGGATTTGAAAATAATGAAAAAAGGTTTATTATTAGTAGTTGTAGTGGTATTCTTGGCAACAGCAATCGGTGCTGCATTCGCAGGTCCGTTCTCGGACGTTCCGAAAAAACATTGGGCTTACGAAGCAGTTAACAGCCTCGCTGCAAAAGGCCTTCTCGAAGGTTATGCTGACGGCAAATTCAAAGGCGCAAAAGCTATGACCAGATACGAAATGGCTCTTTTAGTAGCTCGTTTAATCGACAAAAAATTCGGCGGCGCTGACCTCGAAACCTTACAGAAACTCACAATCGAATTTGCAGACGAACTTGCGCTCCTCGGCGTTAAAGTTCAGGCTCTCGAAGAAGAAGTAAAAGTTATCCGTAACGATGTTGACACTCTGAAAACAGACGTTGACACCCTCAAAAAAAGCGGTTTCAACAAATTCAGAGTTACTCTCGAAGATCGCATTCGTTTTGAAGACAACAAATACAAAGACTTAAACGCTGGCGTTGCTGATCTTGGTAATTCAAGATTCGTAAACAGACTCCGTATGAACATCAAAGGTCAGGTTGACGATAACGTTTCTACGTTCTTATCGTTACAGGACTCAACAGTTCACGGTTTCGCTACCCAGAACAACCCGAACAATGGTTTCAACAACGATACCGCGGCTGACACGAACCGTGACCTCTTCTTAGGTTACATCGACGTCAGAAATTTCGGCGGCGGTCACTTAATCGATAACTTCAGAGCAGGCCGTTTCACCTTAACAATAGGCAAAGGCCTTGTTCTTGATAACGAAGTTGACGGTCTCTTAATTAAAAAAGCACACAAAAATACCAATTTCGCATTCGCAGCTCTCGACACTCGTAACAATTTCGCAGCTCGTAGCAACAATGACGGCCTCGATGCCAAATTGTTCACAGTTGACCACGCCTGGAAACAAGTTGCAGCCGGCGCTTACTATTTCACCAAATCCAGCGCTTACGACCGCATCAGCGGTACTGGCAACGCTTACTCGGCTCTCGATATGTACGGTTTAACCCTCGATGGCAAAATGGGCAAACACGTTGTTGCTTTCGCTGAATTCCTTGAACAGAAACCTGCGGAAGACGATGAACTTTATGTTATCAACAATATCGACGCTGCTAATGACTGGAAAGGCCAAGCTATGAAATTCGGCGTTGAATGGACAATCAATAATCGTTGGGACTTAACTGGTCTCTATCAGGAAAGACAGAAAGACTTCTTAGTTCTCGGCGTTAACGACGATTATAGCGATTCAGCTTACTACGGTAATGGCGTTTATGCTAACTGCGGTATCTTTAATTGCACATTCGGCAAAAACGGCGCTGCTGTTGCTGACTCATTCAATAATTCAAAAATCGCTGGCGTAATCCTCGGCTACAAGGCTACCGACAAATTACACATGGATGTTTGGTATGAAGATTTAAAAGCTAAAACGGAAAACGCTGTTGGCGCTTCTGGCAACTTCGATCAGAACACCGTTCAGTTAGTCGGTACCTACCAGTACAGAGAAAACACAGCTTTCAAACTTCGTTACAGAACAACCAAATACAAAGACGACGATGCTGACTACGTAGTTCTCGGCGCTGGCGCTCCTGCTGACCACGATCAGGTTCGTTTAGACCTCAATGTTAAATTCTAATTTAACATAAAACACTAAACTAAAGCGGATAAGGGTAGATATACTTCTACCCCCCGCGATATAAAGAAAACCCCGGCTGACATTTAATGCGGTCGGGGTTTTTCTAATTAGTGAATAGAGAATAGAGAACAGAGAATAGTTATCGAATTTTGATATTTAAAATAGACTGGCCCGATAATTAAGACTGTTAAAGGTTTTATTAAAATTATAAAAAAGTCAACATCTATTCTATATTCTCTTTACTCTGTTCTCTTAGATAAGTGGTTGACTTATTTTTATCTTGTGTGTTATAATTTTAAATAGGTGATTTAAATGAAAATATTAAAAACTGCCCTGGTCATTCTGGCGCTCGGCGCCGGCTTTTCTTTTTCCCACGCGGCCGAAGAAATTATATTTATCAATGGCGACCGTATTACAGGCGACATAGTATCCCTTAAAGGCGGTACTTTCGAAGTCGAAGCCGGTTTCGGACGCATATCGGTGCCGAAATCCAGCATTCAAAAGATCGAATTCAACTCCTATTCAATAGGCTCGCCTTCTGCGGTTTCAATAATTAAACCTGACGATTTAATCAGTTATATACAGAATTCAAAGCTTTATTTTTATGTCGATTCAGAAAAAACGAGCGCGAATAACTTCGCCAATCAGATCCGCCTTCGCTGGGCTATGAAACTCGCCCATGTCAAAGAACTGGACGAGTTCCGCGAAAAATTGGTCTCTTATTCGCCGAAAACGGGCGCGGATAATCTTGTCGAAATATCAAAAGGTAAAAAAATAAAAGTTTGCGACTGGCTGGATTCCATATTAAAATCCACGCGCCGCGATATCAAATCGTCGGCAGGGGAAGGCCCGGATTTAAACAATAACGAAGATAGCGTCGATAATACCGGCAAAAAATTTAAACGTAAATAAATCCTTATATGTAAAGGAGACGGACTATGCCGAATACGGCTTCAAGCGAAAAAAAACAAAAGGCGAAGTTTTTTGAACCTTCGTTCGACGAAACTGTCGGTAAAATTCTGGTCGAAAAAAAATACCTGACCGACGCCGAACTTCAAAATTATATGAAAGCCTGCGCGTCGCAAAAAAAGCGCCTGGGAACGATATTGCTTGAAAACAATATATTGTCGCGCCGCGACCTTTACTCGATCATTTTATCGCAGATGAAGAATAAAGACCTTCCCACTGTCCTTGTCGAAGAAAAATTCATTTCTTTCGACGAGCTTACCCGCGTTTTCCTTATTAAAAAAGGAAATCTCAGAAAGCTCGGCAAATATCTTATAACTTCAGGCATACTTTCCGAACAAAACTTTGCTCACGCGCTGGCGAAGGCTTTCGATCTAACTTATATAGCGCCGGCTAAACTCGAAGCCGCAAAAATTATTCCGGATGGCGTCGATCCTTCTTTTTTTACGACATTTCTGACTGTCATAACTAAATACTCGCCTAAAAGCAAAGAAATAGAATTCGCTATATGCGATCCGTCTAATATAGGCGATATTTTGAACTCGTCCTT
>MWBZ01000070.1 GCA_002069765.1 bacterium ADurb.Bin243 | reverse complement strand
AGCCTGAGTCGACAGATGAAGCTTCGGCCTGATTTTAAGCCTGCGCGCGGCCATCAAGACGGCCATATCGGAAAATATGACCGCGTCCGCGCCTATGGAATCCAGGAAAACCAGATAGTCGTCGAGCGCTTCCAGCTTATCTTCGTGCATTATTGCGTTTACGGTTATATATATTTTTTTGTCCATGCCGTGCAGGTAATTTACTGCATATGCCAGCTCTTCGCGGGAAAAGTTTTTCCCTTTCGCTCTCAGCGAAAAATCCGACGCGCCGCAGTAAATCGAGTCGGCGCCGAAGTGGGCCGCGACTTTGAGTTTTTCCATATCGCCCGCGCCGACGACCAGCTCGGGCTTTTTAATTAACCCGGCACATTTATTTTTATTGTTTTCGACAGTTTTATCCAATTATTCTTCCGGCTTTCATATTAAAATCATCCAGATACTTTTGTAGAAGTATCTTGGCCGCCAGGCCGTCCACTATATCCTTGCGCTTTTTTCGAGACATATTGGCTTCTATAAGCACTTTATGCGATGCGGCGGTAGTAAGAGTTTCATCGAAATATTCGATCCTTACCGAACCGTCCTTTATAAGCGAATCAAGCGCCGCGCCGAATTTTCTGGCTTCACGGCACATTTCTCCCTCTTCGCCGCGGCTGTTGAACGCGAGGCCGATAACCACATTCGTGACTTCCTCGTCCCGGCATAGCCTGTAAATAACAGAAACCGCGCCTGAACCGCTGGGAATGGTTTTAGATTCGCCGGCTATTACGGCCGTCCTGTCCGAAATCGAATAGCCGATCCTTTTAAGACCGTAATCTATAGACATAAAACGCATGGGCTGATTATAACAGATTAAGCCTGTTTTGTCAATTTTGGATTTGTTTTTTGGATAAGGGAAGGCGATGGGCCAAAGGCCCCTCCCTTCCCTTAAAATCCCTTCCAACCCCTAATCAGCCTGACGCTTTATGTTTATAACGCGCCTGCTTTTCTGCTGCTGTTTTAATTTTGCTTGGCTCTTTTCATGTATTTCTAAAAGTTCTTTTTTGCTTAGTTTTCCTTAACCGCCAAAATTTCTTTTATGCTCAGCTTTCTTTTTTCTTTTTCTATTTCTGGTTTTTGTTTCTGGTTTTTGTTTCTGGTTTTTGCAGACGCGCGCATGCGCGCGTCTGCGCAGCAATAATGGCTTGCTGGTTAGTCAACATTATGGTTTTATAATAGGCTTTTGTGTTAACCAGCCTATAAAAAGTGCTTTAAGGTTGTAATCCATTGTTAAAGTTGATTTTAAGCTCATAGCAGGGGCCAGACAAAATTTTTGAGGGGTGTAGCGGAGGCCCTGGAGCCCAGGGATGGGCGAGAAGGGCCGAGCTCAAGCGGCAAAAATCCTGGAGGGATTTTTGAACGAGTCCCCGAAAAAACTTGTCTGGCCCCTGCCCAAAACTACCAGCTAAAATGCAAAAGTCCTTGTTTAAAATTGGATTGTACTCTTAATAAAATTTCAAAGACTTACATCCATATCGGAGGGGCGAGATCGGGGCACGGAGGCCCTAATGCAGCACGCGCCATGGACGGCAACGGCGTGGCGGGGCCGAGCACGAGTTAAATCAAATAGAGCTCGCAGGGCGAGCCCCAGCCTTAACTATTCACTATCCACTCTGCACTATGCACTGATAATGCGTCCCCGAAATAATTTGTCTGACGCCATGCCTTCACACCGCTAAACTCAAATTTTGAACTTCCATGAATAAAATCACAAAAAATATATTCAATATCATTGATTTTTCATGACCGTTATTGTATAATTAAAATATAAGTTCATTTTGCGTTTAAACGCGAAAGGGGTTTTGCTCAATGCAAAATTCGAAAGTTAAAACCCGAAAACGCATTGTCAACAGCCAGGCTTACCTTGACGCGCTCATAGAAGTCAATCATAAATTATTAAAATTCGACGATAACGATTTTTATCCCGACATGCTCGAATTACTTGCATTGAGCACCAATTCAGAGCACGCTTATTATTTTGAAACCGCCGGAGATTCTCATGAATATGTCTTAAAAATCAGATCGCGGTGGTCAAAAGACGGCTCGCCCGATATCACCGATGAAAGCGGCCTTCTATCTTCGGGCCTCCTTAAACAATTGTCCTGCGGCAAAATGCTTTCTAAAAAAGTTTCAAAACTTAAAGCCGCCGACCGCGAAATGTTTTCCGACCGCCGGGTCGCAAGCTGCCTGGCCGTTCCTATCACGGTCAGTGAAAAATACCACGGTTATATCAGGCTCGACAACCTCACCGACGAAAACAATTATTCGACGGCGGATGCCAATTTTTTGAAATCTGCCGCAAAACTGCTTTCCATAGCTATCGAGTACCGTGCGTCATACGATAAACTCCAGGCCTCGCACCACGAACTCAGAAATTTATTTTATGAAAAAATCAACCAGCTCGAAAAGCTCAGCAAGACAATTAAAAGCAATGTAGCGCCTTCCGCCTCCGACAAAACGGTTTCACGGCAGAATTATTATTTCAATCAGTTTTTCAACAATACCCGCGATATAATTTATATCACCGATCTGGAAGGCAATTTCCTGTCCGTGAACAGTTTCGTAGAATGCCTCACGGGCTATAAACGTGAAGAAATAATTTCAAAAAATATTATAAATTTCATAATGCCCGAATATGTTACAATTTATAAAAAAATGCTTGAAATGGCCCAGGTCGGACTTTTAAACCAGGCCAACTACGAAATTAAATTCAAATCCAAAACCGGAGAAATATTATATTTTGAAATCAACAACTACGTGATATCGCCTGCCGGTGAAAAGCCTTCAGAAATTCTTGGCATCGCGCGCAACATTTCCGAACTGAAAAACAACGAAAAAAAGATCAACAGCCTTAAGAACGATTTTTACGGCGTAATAAACAGCCCCACCGACGCCATTATGTCGTTTAAGCCTAAATACGACCAGAACAATAAAATTATCGATTTCGAATGGGCCATTCTCAACAACGCAGCCGAAAAATTGCTCGATAAAAAATCGGGAGAACTCATAGGCCGCAGCATGCTTGAAAATCTCGACAACAACAGCATCGAAAGCCTCTTCGACAGGTTCGTGCATACTTATGAAAGCCATATACCGCTTTATTACGAACACAACTATAAATTCAAAGATATGAACCTCTGGCTGAGGGTTTCGGCCATACGCCACAACGACAGCCTTATAATGAGCTTAAGCGACGTCACCTATCAAAAGCAATCCGAAAAAGAACTCCAGGAACAGCTTAACTTCAATGAAATCCTGCTCGACAGCCTTCCGTATCCCGCTCTTCTCATAAACAAAGACCGCCGGATACTGGCGTTCAACCAGATAGCGCGCGACCTCGGCGCAAGCTATGAAACCGATTGCTGGGAGCTTTTCAACCACGACAAAGGCTGCCGCAACAAGTTGTTCCACGAATTAAGCAACTGCTTCTTCTGCTACGCCGACAACTGCCTCGAAAACAGAAGCTCGGTCAAATGCTTCGAGCAAAATATCGGCAATAAAAACCTGCTCATGAACCTTTTGCACATATACGACGATATCTTTCTTTACTTCGCTATAGATATCACCGAAAGCAAAAAAATGCTCACGCAAATAGAATACGCAAACGCCAAAGTGCAGAAAAGCGATAACCTCAAAAGGCAGTTTTTATGCAACATGAGCCATGAGCTGCGCACTCCTATGAACATAATAATCGGCTTCGCCGAGCTTTTGAGCGAAACATCCCTCGAAGGCGAACAGAAAGAATATTTAAAACAGATAAAAACCAGCAGCCTCAATCTTTTAAGCATAATCAACGATATAATAGATTTTTCAAATATCGAAGCCGAAAGACTCGAAATCAAAAACGAAGAATTCAGCCTCATCGACACGCTCGAAGAAGCCATATCCAAAAATATCGAGCTGTGCGAGTCTAAAAACCTCAAGCTGTTGCTTAATTTCGATCAGAAAATCAATTTCAAAGTGTACAGCGATCAGGAACGCCTCAAACAGGTGCTTTTAAACCTTATCAATAACGCCGTAAAATTCACCGAACACGGAAAAGTATGCGTCAACGTCACTTTAGAGCCGGTGGAAACGGCCGAAAACAGGGCGGTAATAAAATTCGAAATAATCGACGAAGGCATAGGCATCGACGAAGAAAAACAAAAAGAACTTTTTTCTCCGTTCATGCAGGCCGACACGTCGCTGACCCGCCGTTTCGGCGGAACAGGCCTCGGCCTCACCATTTCCAACCATCTGGTAAGGCTTCTCGGTAGCAGCAAAATTTTCTGTGAAAGCAAACCGTCACAGGGAAGCAACTTTTATTTCGTCATAGACTTTTTAAAAGGCGGTAATTTATAGCCCGGCGCGGCCGGAGGCCAAACCCGCCATCTCGTCCGCAGAAATTTTAGCCATTTTCAAATAAGCCGCATGCGAAATCGTATGCGGCTTGCTTAATTCAAGCGTAAATATTTCCGTTCTATCCTTCAAAATCCCCATTATTTTCTTCCAGTCGATTTTTGAATGTATGACGCTCATCGGTATAGCATGAAATTCCCCGTCAGGCTGGTTATAATTATCCGAAAGATGCGAGCAGATAACGCGCGAAGAAATAGCGCTTAAAAACTCGTGCGGCAGATTGTCGTACGCCGCATGGCAGGAATCGAAACAAATTCCGGTTTTTATAAGAATATCGGCTTCCGCCTGTTCGGCGATATATTTAAGATCTTCTGCGGTAGCGGCAAAATGAGAACTGAGCATATTTTCAAAGGCGAGTTCGAACCGCCCGTCGTTTGCGAATAAAGTACCGATCTCTTTTATGCCGCAACAAATTGAATTTTTCTGCACGGCATACGGTATCTTTTCGACGCTGACGCCCGGATGAAAAATAAGTTTTAACGGCTTCAAGCAAAGACGCTCGACTTTTGCGATAAAAGAATCGAGCGTTCTTGCGAAACTTTTCACGGCGCTTGCGCGCGCGCTTTTAGAAGGGCTCGAAATCGGATATAAGTAAGGCATATGTACGCTGGCGATAATTAGACCTGAACTTTCGAGAGCCGCTGAAGCTTTTTCTATAAAACCGGGACTTAAATGGCTGAAAATATTATGCGCGTCCAGCTCGATAAACTTAAAACCGGCGCCGGCGATATCGCTAAAACAGCCGTCGATGGCAAAAGCGCCTTTCCAGAAAAGTGAAGTAGAAATAGCCGGTTTCATTAGAACCTCTCGGCGGCTATTTTATAACAGCCGCTGTTATCTAAGCGCTAATAAGTGTCGAATTCGGCTTTCTGAGCCTTATTAAGATACCATGAAGCCAGGCCGTAATTTGTGAGGCCCTGCGGATCTTCAAAATTGGTGAGCGCCGAATCATACATCTTACGGCGCAGGTTGGGCCAGTAAACCTGGCCGGTCATCGGCGGCAGGACGTTATTTTCACGCAGGAATATTTCCGAGCCCAGAAGCCTGAACACGCCCGTAACCTGTGGAAGATACTGCTGATAGCCGCAGTTGGGAAGATAACGGTTTCCAAGCTCGTTATAAATCGCCTGCGGAGTATTTCCGACATGCCACATCGAATCGGCGCGGCGCAGATCGGACGTTATTACGCGCGTGTTTAAAGTTATCTCGGGCATGTAAAGCCGGTCGAACTCGAATTCGTTCGGCGAGGGCTTTTTAAACTGGCAGTATTCTTTCTTGGCTGCGAATATTATTCCGGTTTCATGATACAACCGGCCTATCAAAGATGCCTTAGGAGAAGCTTTTGTTGCGTCCGCGGGGTCCGATATTATTTCGGGGCCGGCCATGCCTACCGTTTTATGGTCCGCCCACAAACAATCAGGCTTTATTTCGCTTATTTTATCGAATAGCGCGTCGGTAAGCGCCGTGCGGGCCGTGACGTTGAGTTTGCCCAACGAATTGGGATCGTTTATGATTTCGAGAAAGTTTTTAGTCTGAAAGTTAGCCGGATTAGCTGTATCGCGGACCTTGAACTGTGTTTTTTCGATGAAATCTTTACCTGTAAAGGCCGGAGTCCCGCCGGCAAAAAGGGAATCCAGGTAAGAAAGAAGCGAGGCGCTGGCGGTATCGTTGCAAAAAGCGGTAAGCGAAGAGGCCGAAGATACGCTTCCCCATTTATCCGCCGTGGAAGCTGATTTTAAAATAGAACCCGGCTTGCCGTCAAGTATATAATCGGTCGTTATATTAGATACGTCGATCTTATTTCCGTTGGTTTTAAATTTGATTATTTTGTCGTACACGTCTTTTTTATCATTGGCGCCGCCGTCGCCCGCGAGCTTTACGCACAACTGCCATTCTATGAACGGCTTCAGCTCGTTTTCAAATACCATGTCGGGCCTGGTGTAATCATACCAGACTTTGGCGTTTGAAAATACCGTTACCCGGTGCCTGTAAAGGCCTTTGGAAGCGTTAGGATTGGCGGTGCGGTAAGCGGTATCTTCTTCGAGATATTTTTGGCCGTTTACGGGGTTGGGCTGGTATTCGAAAAACGTGTCGTCGACATAATTTTGAAACACATCGGTAGCCTGGTTGAGATCGCCGCATATGTAAATGTCTTTATTTGAAGCTATTACGATATCGCGCGGCGGATTGCCCCTCACGCGCAGCGGGACTTCGGAAAAAATGACGCCGTTGAACGTCGGGGCGTTTATCTTTGCCAGCATATTGGCGTCCAGATTCGGCGCGCGATACTGCCCGGCGAAAAACTGAAGGTTAAAGCCCGCATCCCCGGCTGTTTTGGCGCGCGAAGAAACGTCCGCGCCGAAATCGACATAACGCATGTCTGCCACGTCTACGGCCTGGCCGTCTCTTATTTTATAAGGGTTATCGAATTTATAAAAATTGGCGGCGTCGGCATTGGCCACACCCAGATCGTTTCCGGGAGCGGTAATATAAATTCCGCCCTTCTGGGCGAGAGTTTTATACTTATTCAAAAAGTTTTTGGCGCTGATTATCGGCAGATCGCGGCCGCCGTGCTGCGAATCCTTGAGCACGCCGTTGACCGTGTTAAAATTTGCGTTCCAGCCCGGCGAACGGCTTATCTTGCTTATGTCGGCTATTTCGCCGCCCTGCGCGGGCGCGATGAGGTTTTTAGACGAGTTCGCCGCCCTGTCGAGCTGCGCCGTGTTAAGCACGACGCGATTGTCGAGAGTGTAAATTTCGCCGGTCGAGCCGGTCATGATATCGGTCATGTCTTTAAATTCAAGCTGAGGGCCGCCGTTTACAGTTCCTAAAAAAACGAACTGCTTTCCGTAAAGCGTTCCAATGCGGTAGTGGTTGGCGGCGTCGGGCAGGATGCTGTTTGAAACGCCGAGAACCATGTCTAAAAAGTCGCCGTCGTAAACCAGGAATTCCGAAAGGTTGCGCGCTTCCACGACCGTAGAGACCTTTACGTAAGTATTTACATAACGGCCTATCGATTCTATTTTAAAGAACATATTGCTTTCGTTGACCGCTTTGGTATCCGGATTGTCTTTGGCCGGAAGCATTCCGCAGCGGACCTTGAACTCGCCCAGCTGGCCGAACTTTCCGGTAGCGGTTCCGTTAGCACCGTCAAAAGAGGTAAGCGCGCCAGCCGGCTGGATCACGTTATTATGCGCGATAGCGCCGCCCCAGTTAAGGTTGGCCGCGTCTATGTTATGGGTTTTCCAGCTGACGGCGTTGCCGCGCAGCTCCGCTATGGCGCATGAAACGCCGGCTTCGGCCACGCAGCTGGCGGCATAAAAGCGCGCGATTTCGTCCGTCATGGCTATCTGGGAAACGCGGTACTGATGAAACGCATAAGCCAGGCCGACTATTATGATGCCGGCGAATATGACGATAGGATAAAACATACCGCGGCGCCGGGTAAGTATAAATTTTATTTTTTCGCGCAAAAATTTATTAATCATCGAATATCACCGGCCTTTTTAATGTATAGCGTCATAACTGGCATCCCCTCACCGCCACCGCCGTTTTGAACTCTATCGGATAGCCTTTTACGGCCTGATTGGTAGAAGCGGTAGGCACGATCATTTTAAGGTTTATATAAACGGTTTTCGGGCCGGCACCGTAAATTTTAGGCCCGCCGGCGGCCGCCTGAGTTTCGCCTTCTATACGGTAAAACAGCAGCTCGCCTATGTTGGAAGCTATGGTTTCTTCGGGGTTGGCGCCCTCCTTGCGGGTAAGCTTGTAATCGCTCGAACCGGCCATGGGTTCGACTTTATAAACAACCGTATCTTCGGTAAACTCTACATGCTTTGACGGGCCCGACGGAGTTTTGGTGAAATCGGGCTTTTGCTTCACTATTTCAATTTTCTGGGTTTCCGGGCTGACCGTGAGCGCGGCGATTTTATCCTGAGTGACAAGCGCCGGAGAATCGGGCTTGATATAGCTGGCTTCCTTGATATCGCGCGTGAGGCGCATAATTATCTTCTGGGCGCGCTGATGGTAATCCATCATTTGAGTGCCTTTTTCGGACATTTTAACCGTGCCGCGGAAAAGGTAAAATGCGCCGCTGGCTAAAACCGCCATTACGGTTACCGCTATAAGGATTTCTATAACGGAAAAAGCTTTTTTATACGATTTGAATAATTTATTTTTTCCTTCGTTCATAATATACGGCCCTCCCGGTTTTTAATTCGTCTTCGTAACGCAAGTAGCGATGCGGTAGGACAGGCTCCTGTTGTCTTCGGCTTTCCACTTGACTTCGAGCTCGACCGCTTTGAGACTCAGCGGCAGGCCGGAAGCGCCTGTTACGTCGGTTATGGTCACATTGCGCTCAAAAGCCATTTTTCCGACCGTTACGATATGCTGATATTGCGGCGAATTAGCGGCGCCGTTGATGTAAGACTCGATGGATTCGTTAGCCGCGTCCGCGTCGTCGATTTTATCGAACGGAAAGTTTTTGATCGATTCGATAGTTTCCTGCGCTACCAGAACCGCCGCGGAATAATCGCGCGTGCGCCCGATCGTGCTCATTTCGGCGGAAAACATAGAAAAAGTATAAATAAGCATGAACCCGAGAATTACGATGCCTATGATAAGCTCAGGAATGGTAACGCCGCGGTTTTTAGAAGAATTAGCGTAAACGCCGTTTGAAACTGACATAAAAACATCCTTTAAACAACGCTGATTTTAAGCCTTATACTTGAATTATAACAGAAACGGCGGAAAGTGTCAATATGAATAATCCATGAATAATCTTTAATATTGACTCTTCACCGCGATTTTGATATAATGGGTTTTTTAACGATGAAAGGCGGCCACCGACATTATGATAGATGAAAAACGGGTAGTTACCAGATTCGCGCCATCGCCCACCGGATTTTTACATATAGGCGGGGCGCGTACCGCGCTTTTTAATTATCTGTTCGCTAAAAAATACGGCGGAAAATTCATACTCCGTATCGAGGACACCGATACCGCAAGGAATTCGGCCGAAGCGTCGGAAGCCATATTGACTTCGCTTCGCTGGCTCGGGCTCGACTGGGACGAAGGGCCGTTTTATCAGTCTCAAAGAACCGCTCAATATAACCGCTATGCGCAAAAACTCTTGAGCGAAGGCAAAGCATACCGCTGCTTCTGCGCCGGCGAAAGGCTCGAAGCGCTTCGTGAAGAAAAACGCGCAGGCGGCGAAAGCCATATCGCTTACGACCGCGCCTGCCTGGGCATATCCCCGGAGAAATCCCTGAAACGCTCGGAATCGGGAGAAAAATACGTCGTTAGATTTAAGATGCCCGCGGGCGGAACTCTTTCATTTAACGACATGGTCCACGGCGCGGTGAATTTTCAAAACGACGTCCTGGACGATTTCATAATTATAAAATCCGACGCAATGCCTACATATAACTTCGCCGTGGCGATCGACGATCACGAAATGAACGTCACGCACGTAATACGCGGCGACGATCACATTTCCAACACTCCGAAACAGCTCGCGATTTTTAACGCCCTCGGCGTTGAAGCGCCTGTTTACGCCCACGTGCCGATGATACTCGGCGGCGATAAAACGAAACTCAGCAAGCGCCACGGCGCCACGTCGCTTACCTATTACGAAGAGGCGGGCTATGTTAAAGAAGCGCTCGTAAATTACCTGGCGCTGCTCGGCTGGGCCTTCGACGGTAAGACTGAATTCTTTACTATGGACGATCTCATCGAAAAATTCAGCGAGAAGAAATTCGGCAGGACACCCGCGGTTTTCGATATTAAAAAACTCGAATTTTTCAATCAGTCGCACCTCAAAACGATGCCTTCCGAAACTAAGGCCGGACTTCTCTATAATTACGTCAAAAAATATATGCCGGATTTCCGTTTCGACGAAAAATACGATAACATGGATTATTTCAGAAGCGTAACGGATATTCTCGGCGACAGGCTCAAACTGGCCGGCGACGTTAAAGCTTATGCCCAGTTCATGTTTATCGACGATATCGAATATCCGCAGGACTTGATTGATAAAATAATAAAAGATTACGGCGCGCCTGTAGCCGCACGTGCGCTCGGACTTATCGCCGATATCGCCGCGTCCGCCACGGATTATTCGCCGGCCGCCCTGGAAAGCCTTTTGAGAAATTCCGCGATAGAAAATCTTAATTTCTCTAAAATCGCCTTTTTACTTAGAAGCTCGCTCGCCGCCCAGACCGTGAGCCCCGGAATATTCGAGGTCATGTCGGTTTTAGGCCGAAAACGCTGCGACGCGCGTATAAAAAAGTTATCGGATATATTGAGAAAACAAAATTAAACGTATAATTCTGGAGGATATAACAATGGTTTTTACCGGCACCTTAACTTCTAAACTTTTAATAACTTCCGTCATCGCCGCGCCTGTCGCGCTTCTAATCGCGCTCACCTTCGCTTCCGCATGCTTCGCGGGCGAAGAAACGGCCGTCCACCTTACGATTTTACATACCAACGACACGCACGGCTTTTTAACCTCGTTCGATACCGAAAAAGCCTATAACGCCGGAGGCGCCCCGGGCCGCGCCGCTTTGATAAACGAAATCAGGCAGTCGAACGCGGAAGCCGGAGAAAACCGCTTCACGCTTCTTCTCGACGGCGGAGACATACTCGAAAATAACGCCATGTCAAATTTTTTCAAAGGCGAAGCCGACATAGAATTCATGAATCTGGTTAAATACGACGCAATGTCCTTCGGCAACCACGAATTCGGCTTCGGCATGGATAATTTTATGGCTCTTGCCAAAAAAGCCTCTTTTCCGGTTTTATGCGCTAACGTGCTCGACGCGAAAACAAAAGAATATCTCTTCAAACCCTATATAGTAAAAGAAATCGGCGGAATTAAAATCGCCATATTCGGCCTTACCAGCCACACGTTATTTTACAACTCCAGCGCTTCGGACCTCGCCAGAATAGAATTCGTCGATAAAGACGCCGCGTACGCCAGAATACTTCCTGAAATGAAAGAAAAATCCGATTATATAATTTTTCTCTCGCACCTCGGAATCGAAGAAGACCGCGAGTTCGCCAAAAAACATCCCGAAATAAATATAATCATCGGAAGCCATTCGCATACGTTCCTTGAAAAACCCGAAAAAATCGGAGATATCCATATATTCCAGGCCGGCAAGTACGGCGAATGCCTCGGAAGAATTAACCTCGCGTTCAAAGGCAAAAAAGCGGTTTCAATCAATTCCAGACTTATAAATATCTCCGAAAGAACTTCCGGCGAACTGGTCAAAAAATACAAAGACCTCCTCGATCCGCAAATAAACGTAAAAATAGGCGAACTGGGCGCAACTCTCGAAAACATGAGCAAATACGAACAAAAAACGCCGCTCTTCGAATTCGTGCTTAAAATATTGCACGACGCCATGAAGGCTGATTTTTCCATGGAAACCGCGGCTTCCATATCCGGCCGCCTCGAAGCCGGCCCCGTACAGCTTAAAAACATCTTCAGGATCATGCCCTATAATAATTTCGCGGTAATAGTTAAAATGAGCGGAAGCGAGATTAAAAAGCTCATGGACTACAGCGTTTCAAAGAAAAAAACGCCGTTTTTCATACAGACTTACGCTCTTACATTCGATGAAGCCAACGGCGCAGCCGCTAATATTAAAATTAAAGGCCAGGCCCTGGACGAAAATAAAATTTATTCGGTCGCTACCGATAATTATATGACTGCCGGCGGCGCGGAAGACGGGATCATCAAAAACCTCCCCGCCGAAAGAAAAGAATATTCAGATAAACTGATACGCGACCTCGTAATCGAATACATAAAAAAAAGCGGAAAGTTTTAAATTAAGGAGTGGAAAATGCAGACGAAAGATAACGTTCAACATACCGAACACGGCCCGTTTTCATATAAAGTGCTCGATAAAAGCGCTAAAGACGCGTCCGGAAAAGACGTTAACTATTCAGAAGTCGCCGTCACGGGTAAGCTTGAATTTTTGTCAGGCTCGGAGCTCGAAAAAAACTTTTGCGATATAATAGAATTGAAATCCGACAGGCTCGTCGTAAATCTTAAAGATGTTAGCTTCATAAACAGCCTGGGACTTAATTTTTTATTGAACGAATATGAAAAATGCCAGAAAAAAAATATTAAATTCTTTATTTCCAACACCGGAAGCTATGTAATGAAAGTGTTTACCATCACGCGCCTCGACACCATATTCAAGCTGCTTAAAGACGGCTCGGAGTGCGTCGGCAATAGTTAAACTTCGTCCTTTAGCCGGACGATTTCATATATATTGACCGGGTTGGATTTGCCTTTTAATTTGACCGTTTCCTGTTTTTTTACTTCGACGAGCGGCGCCAGCAGCTTATAAGTGTTTTCAGAAATAAGCACCTGATTGACCAGCGCGATAGCTACGATTCGCGCCGTTAAATTTACGTTGTCGCCTATTATGGTGTATTCCTTATGCTTTTGAGACCCGATATTGCCCACTACCACTTCGCCGGTATTTAAACCGATCCCTATGCCGTCGATCGTTACCATATTATTCTTTCTGCGCGTGCGCGAAAATTCGATAGAGGCTTTCTGCATCTCGAGCGCGCACTTCAAAGCGTTTAAAGTGCTGTCCGGATCTTCCACCGGAGCCCCGAATATTACCATCATCCCGTCGCCAAGATACTTGTCGAGTATGCCCCCATGCCTGTAAACGATTTCGAGCATTATATCGAAATACGAATTTAACAGCTCCACAACCGCTTCCGGCTCTATCTGCTCTGAAAGCCTTGTAAAATTTCTTATGTCCGTAAATAGTATCGTTACCGCGCGCTTTTCGCCGCCGAGCGTCAATTTATCCGGGTCGCGCAAAAGCTCGTCGACTACCTCCGGGGTTACATACTGCTTAAAAATGCCTTTTATAAGCTGCTTTTCATGCTCTTCTTTTAAGTATTTATAGGAGCTCATCAATACGTAAGTTAGAAAAAACGCTATCTGCGGCGTTACGCTGTGCATATTATAGCGCGCGTAAAACATGGCCGTCGTCAATACCAGATGAGCGCAAGCCAGAGCGAACGAAATCATGAACGCGTTGAGCGGAGTGCGCTCGAAAATAACTACCGCGAGCGCCAGACATAAAACCAGAGTGACTATGAAATTAATATAAGGGCTTATTTCCCTTACAAAAGCGTTTTCAATGAACGTAGCCTGCGCGTAAGCGTGTATGAAAACCCCCGGCGTGGTCGTTTTATCCCTTAACATAAGCGGAGTCGGAAAATCGTCATGGAGCGAACGCACCGTGGCACCGATCAAAACGATCTTACCCTCGAACCACCTGGGATCATACTCGCCGTTTATAAGCTTATAAAAAGACAACGGTTTGATATAGCTCGGACTAATGCCGTAATTGATCAAATAATCTCCGGCGTCGGACAGCTTTATTTTTACCCCGCGCTCCTCCATGGTAGTCACTTTGCCGTCTTTATTCACCGCCGTAAAATTGACCGCGAAATCGTTTCCATAGCGTTTCACCTCGTCGAGCGAAAACCCCAGAAAGCTCTGCAGCGCAACAAGATTCCAAGACGGCTCAAAACCAACTTCGCCCGAAACGGCGGCCTGGCCTTTTGAATATAAAAGCCTCGAACGCCTCACTATGGAGTCAGCGTCGAAAACGTTTTCAATGAATCCCTTTTGGGCGCGGCTTTCTGCCAGCATCGGCATCAGCGGATCGCTTTTTGAATAAGCGAGCACGACCGAAGCGGTCGAGGAATTTATTGCGTCGAGCAGAGCGTTGTCCTGTAAAGCGTCTTCGCCGTTACGTGAACTTTCCGAAAAGAAAACGTCGAAAGCAATTACCTTTGCTCCGGCGCGCGATAGAATGTCGATCGCGCTCGCGTAAATCCGACGGTTCCACGGCCATTTCATATCAAGCTTCGCGAAAGAGTCGTCGTCTATCTTTATAATAACTATATTTTTCGCCGCCGGCGTAAAAACACTTGCGGCGCCTATGTTAATTTTAAAATCATAAAACCTTTGCTCGAGAAGCGTTAACAGTGTGGCAAAAAAGGGCAGATTGAATGCGATATAGACGATAACCGGCGCTGCTATACCTATTATCAGGCCGTAATTCGTCTTTCTGACGTTATGCTTTATGGCGTTAATTTCTGAACTCATTAAATTTTAAGCGGCTTTCCATTCTGAATACTGGCTTTTACCTCGGCGGCGCCTGCGATTTTTTACGGGCGATGATAACGTTGGCGATGAAGCGTATTACCGAGTAAGTGTCCTCGAGCTGGCCCGCTTTGACGTTTTTCAGTCTTTCGGCGAAACCCGCCTCGAGACGGGCGATGTCTATCTGAAGGTCGTTTTTTATGTAATCTTCGCCGCTGCGCTGCTGGCGGCGGGAAGTTAAAATGCTGCGCTGCTGATAAAAATGCGTGGCGGTATGTATTACTTTTCCGTTTTTATAGTTGAACTCGGCCGCCACCGGCTCGAGCTCGAACTGCCTCTTCAGCTGATCGCTTTTAACAAGCAGCTTCACTTTATCGTTGACTATCTGGTAAGGATGCGAAGAAAAAACCCACCACGAAGGCGAGCCGCCCGGCAGAAAAACGTTTTTAAGAAGCTCCGATTCCGCCGTGGCCTGCGCTATCGATACTACGCTGTCGCCTGTACGAAGCTGAGAAGATTTGAGAAATCCGGGAATCGCCCTTTCAAGCGTGTTTATAAGCGCCCAGTCCGTCGTGAAAAGATGGCCGCCTTCCGCTACGAATTTTTCGAGCTTTGGAAAGGTATCGGGCATTAACTTGCCCGGACAGTTTATCATCAGTATCTGCGACGGCTTTAACTCGAACTGCTTTAATTTCATCGGCGAAATAAGCGTATAGGGAATCTTCGCCAGATCCAGCACCACTTCAACGCGGTCGTAACTTCCGGTTATTATTATTACGTCGTCTTTTGTCACCGCGTTAAGCACCTTAAGATCGTCCGGAGCGTCCTTTTCTATTTTAAGCCTCAAAATCTGACCTATGGACGCTATCGCGTCGCGGTTGGAATCCTCGCCGACTATCTGCTGATAACGTATGGGCTCCTCGTAGTGAAGCAAAAACGGCAGCAACAGCAACAGCAGTATCAGACTGAAAATAAGGGCGCGCTTCCAGATGGACGGCCTGATGTCTTTTACGCCCATAAGGCCGTCTACGTTAGGCTCTATAACGCCCCTGCCGAGCACGGTGCTCATGGATTCCTCGCCGCCGGAAACGACCGTTTTTTTATTATCAACAAGCAACACCAGATTGCCGTGCCTGTCCCTGTATGTGTTCATAAGAACATATATCAGATAGTACCCGACGGTAAAGCATATATACAATATTACCGCGGCGATATATATGCTGGAAGACATATTGTAAAACAACTGATACCATAAAGGCGCAACGAAGAAAACCGCCACCAGAAATATGAAATACAATAACTGCCCTACAGCCTGCATAAAATTACCTCGATTCGATATTAAAAGTTATGTAGCTTATCTTCCGATTCGTCCTGAGAACGCTTCTGGTTTAATTCTTTTAAAACTTCGCCCAGCGCCCTTATCTCTTCTTTAATAAGTTCCTGCAGCTCGAAATGCTCTATCTTTTCAAGGAACGCTTTTAAATTCTGAGCTATCGCGCCGATAAACTCCATCTGCGCCTTATAAGAGCCCTTTTTATCCAGCTCGCGCTCGATCAGGTGCTTGAGCTTTCTGACGTGCTGGTTTTTAATGAAATTTTCAAAAGCGTCCAGCCTGTTATTGCCTATCCAGGTATCCTGCTTGTCTTCGGGGTCAACCGCTGTTGAAGCGTCGAATGTGCAGTAATACTGCGTTTTACCCTCCACTTTAACCGCCTGGATGAACTTAAGCGCATTTCCAAGAGTGAAATAGCGCACGCCCTCTTTCTTGTCTATGGAAATCGGCCTGAACGGATAATTTTCCCATTCGAGCCTGTATTCTTCGGATGTGACCGCATGTAAAAATTCGGTCGCTTTGTATTTATTATACTTGTTCTCCCAGTCTTCGATCTTGGAAAGCGCGAAAAGCGGCGCGCCGTGCTCGCTCTGGATTAGCGATATGCGGTGTGGATCCATCGTCGAAACTACCTGCGAATCTTTTTTTAATATCGACTGCACATGCTCATGTATTTTCGTCGTCTCCTTGTCGTAAACGCCCAGCAGATTAAGCGGAACCATGTGGCCCGTATATAAACCGCGGTTGAGCTGCCATAGAGGCTTTCCTTTCTGCGCCAGCGATTCGCCGACCTTGCGTATCTCGTCCTCACCCGTGATTTTGCTCTTCTCGGTCAAAAATTCCTCGATTGAAAGGTCTTTTAACTTTTCTTCGAGAAGCTTCGACGAATAATTTTTAACGTCTTCTTCGAACAGCACCGAATTTTCAGTATAGAACGGCCACTTTTCCGAAATGTTAAGGCCGTTTTTGCCGATAAACAGCGTTTCATAGCCGCCGGGATTGCCGACATGGCTCTTATAAAGCCTTTCTAAATCTTCGCCGGCCACAATGGAGTTATTCAAAAGCCAGTCGCTTTCGAATTCGTCAAGCGATGTGCCTGTAAACGTCGAATTTTTATGGAATTTATTTTCGAGCGATTCGACGATTTTATTGAACCCCTGCAATTTTTTGATATTGGAGTTAATATTTCCCATTAACTGATCGAGAACTTCTATAGCGTTTTCACGCCTGTCGATCTGAAGCTGGGCCACGAAAGCGTTATTATTGTTGTTAGCCCATTCTTCAGCCGCTTCGCGCATGGCGCGCTTGCTTCTCATAAACCAGCTTTTCTGTATTTCGTCTTCTATGAACTGCTTTTTCTCGCGCACCAGCTGAATGAAACGCTGCATCTCCTTGCGCTTTACGTCGCGCTCTTTAACAAGCTGTTCCCTGAACTGCTCGAGCATATTCAATAGATGCTCCGATGTTTTTACGATGAAACGCACTCCGCGGTCCGCATCGCCCATCGATTCAGTAACGAGGCTCACGTAATTTTTTACCAGGTCCGTTACCAGCTTAGCTTTCACATCTTCGACGCTCTTTTTCACTTCGGCGTATGATTTTTCCGCCGTAGTCTGGTCCTGCAGCAATATGTCGCCCATATTATTTACCGTAAGCTCGGTGTACTTTGAAGCGACCAGCTTTACCGCTTTGTTGACTTCCATAATTTTATCCAGCAGCTTTAACTCGCCTTTCATATCTACTTCAAAGCCGTTGTTTCTCGCGAATAACAAAACATCGCGCTGCCATGGATTTTCGGTTTTTTCATCCTTGGGGTTCGCATACTCGAGAATGGCGTCCATCAGCCCTGATGAAAATTTATTCGAAAATATATCGATTATTTTTTTCACGGGTATAATGCACGACGATACGCCGATCGTGCTGTAGTTCGTCTTCTTGCCCACGAATTCGCCCGAAGGAATAGCCTTAAAGGCGTTAGTGGGGACGTTGGCGAGATAGCTTTTCGAATCTTTTGTAAGGTCGGTGCCGAATCCATGGAAAACCTGCTCGGAAACAACTTTTTCAATTGTGTGCTGATCGGTTATATCCACGCCGGAAACCAGGTAACAGAAATCATAAGGTTTCATCATTCCTATATTTTCGCCTATATGAAAGTCGTCGGAATAACGCGTCGAAAATTTTTCCATGTTTTCCATGAAAAGATCTATTTCTTTAAGCGCCGCCGCACCATTAGCCTTTATGCGTTCCAACTCGGAATCGGCTATGTCCACCAGCGCGTCCGGCATAAATAAATAACCGTGTATTTCAGGCGAAAGCATAGCTTCGCTCGCCACAAGCTGCCTTATAATGTAAGGAAGATCGGTGACCATGCCCGAACCGGTGCCGCCGCAAACCGAACTCACTATGAAAACGTTTACCGGCACGTTATCGCTGGTGCGGAGAATTTCACCGCCGGAAAGAAGACGCTTATCGTTGATGCGCCTGATAGCTTCACGTATGGAATCAAGGACGGTGTTAATATTTGAAAATACCGACAGCCTGCCGAGCGCCCTTATCTGACGGGCGCCATGAGCCACCGTATCCTGGATTTTATGCGTGGGAAACCATTTTTTGATGTGAGGGAACTGATTTATATTGCCGAGAACCGAAGATGTATCGACGGTCAGTACGACCTTTTCGGTAGTAGTTAAAACGTCTTCGGCTTTCTTGTCTTCAACGTTAGTGTCCGTATCGAAGCTCAAAAAATTGACCATAGGAGGAACTTTGCCGTTATAATGAGCGCTCTGCATAAATTTTTTCTTTATAAGCTTGAGAGTGCGATACCCAGTTCCGCCTAAACCGACAATTAAAGTTGGTATTAACTGACGAGTCTTTTTAGTAGTCATTTTTGACCGCTCCTTCATCACGATATATTATAAATATAGCATTTTTTTTAATATTCTGAATTAGATTATAATATTTCTCATAAAATGTCAAGAAATTTTAACTTCCTCGCGCTCTTTTAATTGCCTTTTATGCTTTGAACTTAAAGCGCTTAAATTAAAAAGACAACCGTTTTTATATTTAAATTTTTCCGGCTCTTTTTTGATAAGGGAAGGCGAGGTGCCACCGGCCCCTCCCTTCCCTTAAAATCCCTTCCAACCCCGAATTCGCCTGACGCTTTATTTTTGTGAATCGCCGGATTTTCTGCCGAAGCTTTAATTCATCTAAGCTCTTTTTGGTGACTGCCTTAAATTTCTTTTATGCTCATCTTTTTTCTCTTTATTTTTTTCTGTTTTTTGTTTCTGTTTTTTGTTTCTGTTTTTTGTTTCTGTTTTTTGCAGACGCGCGCACGCGCGCGTCTGCACAGCAATAATGGCTTCTGGTAAGTTAACTTAAGGGTTTTATATTTTACTTTTTTGGTTAATCAACATTGTTTAAGTTGCCTTTAAACTTGTAGCAGGGGCCAGAATAATTTTTGAAGGGGTGTAGCGGAAGCGCCGGAGCCCAGGAGGGGCTGAAGGCGCTGAGCTCAAGCGGCGAAAATCCCGGAGGGATTTTCGAA
>MWBZ01000069.1 GCA_002069765.1 bacterium ADurb.Bin243 | reverse complement strand
AGATACATTTTTAATTAACTTGATTTCAAGATATGGCAAAACCAATGAAAAAATATTATCGCCGAAAAAGGTTTACGTTGCCGATTTAGGAATAAAAAACCTTTTCACCGGTTTTAGAGATAAAGGCAGCTCTTTTGAAAATTATGTATATACAAAAATCAAAAATAAAGATCCGCATTATATTTATGAAAATGGCATCGAAATTGACTTTATAACATCTGATAAAACAATAATTGAAGTAAAGTACAACAGCGATTTTAATGCAAAACAAAAAGCTCTTTTTGAAAGCTTTAGCGAAAACGAAAAAATAATAATTAAAAACATACATGATATAGAAATGTTGAACAATTAACAAGCTTTTTCCGCCATCTGCCATCCCCGGCTTCGGGCTGTGGCGGCAAGAGCAATTATACAACTTTATAATTGCTCTTGAACCAAATTTAAATTAAAATCCTTTACCGTATTAAATATATCTGAATGAACTTTAGAACACCGGAATCGATTACAAAAATGAAAATATTCAAACGCACCGCCTTTTATATAATAATACTCGGAGTGGCGCTTTTCTGGTATAATACCGGCAAGAGCGGGTTATACTACCCTAAAAAAGCCGGCCTGAAAAATAAAGCATGCATATCAAAAATGTCGCATTTAAGAGATGAGATAGCGTCGTATCAAAAAAAACATGGATTCGCGGCCGGCGAATTTGACATAAAAAATCTTGAAGATCATTACGAGATCGAATTTGCCTGTCCTTTTAGTGTTCCGGGCAGCAGCTACAATTATACCGCGAAATGCTGCTCGATCGACGCCAACGGCAGCCATGAAGTGAATATTGAGATTTCGTGCGAAAACCACGGTTATCTGAACGGGCAGAACGACCGATATGACGATAGTATCGATGGCCCGAAACTTAAAGGTTATCAGAAGCTCTTAAAAACTCTATACGATCTGAACGCCGCCGGCATAATGATACTTTTAGGTTTCATATGGCTCATCGTCGATTTGAGAGGCTATTTTTCAACGCATTCGTGCCCGTCATGCGGCCTTGTCTTTTATGAATTAAACGCGTTCGAAATACATTTGAAGCAATGCAGGTCGCAGGACAACGGGACTTTATCGCCCGTTCCCGGCCCGGCACGAAAAAGCGCGTTTCACTTCGATCCGGCCGCGCGCGGCGGGACCGGCGATAATAAAGCCGTGGAAATTGCGATTTGCCCGGCCAAAAGAATGGCGGCATTTCTCATCGACACTTTTTTAATTTTCTTTTTATCGTGCATTATGAATTTTTTAATGTTCTTAATTCTTCGCGCCCGCCACGAAACGCCCGGAATGACGCTCGCGATACCCGCGCCCGTTTTCATATTATATATGATCAAAGACCTCTATAATTGCCATAGCCCTGGAAAAATGCTGATAGGTCTCGACATATCTGATTTAAAAGGCTTTCCCGCCGCTTTTAAAAACCTTATATTGAGAAATATTTCATTCGCTCTTGCTTTTGCCATTTTTTTCGCGTGTTTTTTCGCATCGTCCACGGCTTTTAACAAGGACATACTCATATTTATCGGCCTATTGATAATCATAATCGAATTATTGTCGATGCTGAGCAATAAACCCGGACGGCGTTTCGGAGATTTCCTCGCGCGAACGCGAGTGAACGATATGAACCCCGGGAGCACGGGATGGGTTTATTTATTCGTCAGCATTGTGCTCATAATAATGTTTGCAGGCCTGTTAGAGCTTATCATACCTGATTTTTAACGGCATACGCCGCGGCGATTGCAACATGACGGCAAACCGAAAATAACGTCTCAAAAAACAACGTGCCGCAAACAATTTCAAACAAGACAAAAATTAAAAGCATTTTCCAGCTGATGTTTTTGCGTTAAGGCGCAAAATTTTATCCGCCACTTGCGCCATCACGAATAAAATTGCTATATTAAAGATACATGCATTGAAATCCGCTCATACAAAACAGACGCGCCCTCCTGCATGTTGACGGCGCGGAGATGGCACGGGCGATATAAGGACGGTGGAAGTGGCCTATGTTCATGATCTGCCCCGAATGCCGAGGCGAGATAGCCGAAGGCTCGGATATCTGCCCGCTGTGCGGCCGCGAAATAAAGCCGGAAAACCAGCCCGGCCTTTCTTCGAAGGACGGCGGCTCTACGAATTTTCCCGCCGCAGGAAACGGAGCGCCGCCTCCTAAAAAAAGCGCGTTCTCGAAAAACGATCAGGCGCAGGAACCGGGCGGCGCATGGCAGGGAAGCCGCACTGGCGATCCCGGCCCGGCGATAAAACGGAAAACTCTTCTTGGCAACTTCATCGGATTCATAGTGTTCTCTTTTCTGAATTCCCCCCATATTTAATTATCTGCAGACGTTTGTCTCGTATGAGCGCCGGGGTTTATTATCGATCGCGTCGATGATGACCCCTTTCGTCGGCGCCTATCTTTTCAACAACATCTTTCTGAGCCGCGCCGAGATCGAATTCTGCAGAAGGCGTGAAGAAGAAAAGAACGGATGGCAGAAAGTATCAACCGAATTCATCGCATACTTTCTGGCGGGGATAATCTGCATATTTGTTATGGCAGGTATATTGATAATATTGCTAAGGCCATTTGGCAACCGGAAGCCGTGAACAGGCTAAAGAAGAACGCGTGGAAAATAGAGGCGGAAAAGAAACAATCCCATTAATCCGCGGCGTCAGATTCGACGAAATTGCGGCGGGAATAATATTAAAACAAATATTCATGCCGCTGTCATGCCGCAAAAAAAGTGCTTAAAATTATTGTTTAATTGAATTCTATATGATATAATTATTTATGAAAAAACTGGTTGATATCCTTGATTCGTTTCGAAACGCTTACGATAATACCGGGCGTTTTAAGGCTCGCTCTCTGAAATGCCGCGGCAACGGGCTGCTATGGCCCACAAAATGACGTAATGACAGGTAACCGGGGGAAGTCAATGGACGGCGAAAAAAACAAGACGCTTCTTCTCGTAGAAGACGATTCGGTCGTTTCCATGGTAGAGTCCATGCAGCTGAACGCGGAAGGCTATACCGTCATCCAGAGCCGGTGCGGCGAAGACGCGATAGCGATTATGGCGTCCGGAAAAGAACCTATCGACCTCATCCTCATGGACATCGACCTGGGCAGCGGCATCGACGGCACCGAGGCCGCCAGGGAAATATTGAAAAAACGCGACATCCCGGTCGTATTCCTCTCTTCGCACACCGAAAAAGAGATCGTCGAAAAAACCGAAAAAATAACTTCATACGGCTACGTTGTAAAAAACTCAGCGATAACCGTCCTGGACGCTTCCATCAAGATGGCTTTCAAGCTCTTCGAAGCCAAAACAAAGGAAAAAGAAAAGAACGCGGCGCTCCGCAAAAGCGAGGCGCGATTCCGCAATATCGTCGAAGCGGCCGACGAATTCATTTTCGAAGTGGATTCGCGCGGCGTCATAACTTTCATCAGTGACCGAATAAGGGACATTCTGGGTTACGATCCCGGGCAGATGGCTGGAAAGACCATCTTCGACTTCACGGAATCGTCCGAAACGGGCGACCGCATGAAACTGCTTTTCGCGGAAGGCCTTCGCCGCCGCAGGTCTTTTCGAAACATCGAGCAGAAGTGTCTCGCGCGGGACGGCTCCAGAAAGGTCCTCCTCGCCAGCGCGATACCTTTTTTTAACGAAAACGGTGAAACGGAAGGCTATCAGGGCGCCGTCAGGGACATCACCGAAAGCAAGAGGGGCTCGGAATCGTTGCAACTTCAATCCGCGGCGCTCGACCAGACAGAAGACCTCGTAACAACAACCGGTCTTGTCCGGAGTCTGATGCTGCTCTACGACAGGCTCTACCAGAACCCGAACGAAAACGGGGTATCCGTCAGAGAATACCTTACGACCCTTATCGGCAAGATAGCCGGCATATTTCCTCATAAAGCCGGCGTCAGGATAGAAACCCGCATCGAAGACGCGACGCTTAACGCAAAAATCCTTTCGCCGCTGGGGCTAATAATCAACGAACTCATGACCAACTCGATGAAGCACGCGTTCGGCGACGGCAGCAAGGGCGAGATAACCGTTACGGTATCGAAAAAAGAAAAAAGAATGTCTGTGACTTTCGAGGACGACGGCCCGGGGCTTCCAGAAAGCGTTACCATCGAAAAATCCCCCGGATACGGATTTCAGCTTGTCCATATGCTCGTTAAGCGGATAAACGGCGTCATGACGGTTGAAAATCATAACGGGACGCGATTCTTAATAGAATTTGAACCGTGATAACACTCCACGGCAGGCTCACATAATGCCGTCCGTTCGCTCGCAGCCAGCTCATGGGCATTCTCTAATATCATATTCAGAGGCGTTTCTCCAGGCCGCTGAAGCTCTTTGCAAAGCTTATGGCGCATTCCATAAATAGTTTCAACGCTCCGCCGACGTTTTTGTTTTTATGCCGTATTATTCGGAACTTTCTTTTTAAATTTACGCCCGCAAGCTCCACAGCGGCGATCTTTCCATCATTTAATTCGCGGGTCATGGCGATTTCGGGCAGTATCGATATTCCTATTCCGCCGATGATATTGTTTTTGATAGCTTCGATATTGCTCGCCACGCCGGTTATTTTCAGATTTACCTTATTTTTTCGCGCGAGCGCCTCGATGAGCTCTTTTGTTCCGCTGCCCTGTTCTCTTATTATAAAGTTGTAGTTTTCGATTTCCTTCATATTAACTTTTTTTTTGGCGGCAAGCTCGCTTCCGGCGGGGCATGCCAGCGTGAGCCTGTCGTCCATGAAAGGTTCGGCGGTTATATCGCCGGATTTGATATCGCCTTCTACGAGCGCGGCGTCGAGGCGGGCGGTCAATATCATGTCTTCTATGTTTTTTGTATTGTCTATAAAGTATTCTACATCGATTGCGCCCGCATCACTCACTTTTTTCAAAATATCGCTCAGTATATAAGTTCCAATGGTTACGCTCGCGCCTATCTTTATCTTCTGCCGGCCTTTTTTATCTCGAATTTCTGCGTCTGCTTTCTCGAAGAGCTCTACTATGTTGCCGGCTATGGCGATGAGCCTGTAGCCGTCTTCGGTGATATATATTTTCCGGGCGATCCTTTCGAATAACCTGACACGGTAATAATCCTCGAGTTCGGATATCGCCTGGCTCACGGACGGCTGAGTCATGAAAAGAAGCTCGGCTGCGCGAGTCATATTGAGTTCCCTGCATACTTGCAAAAATATCTTCAGATGCCTTAAAGTCATAATGTTTCCTCCCGCGCTTTGACGCGATAAAAAAATGTAATGAAAAATTAATTATAGGTATTTACTTATATATACCATAAAATAATATAATTTTACAAATGATATTTTTGGAGTTATCATATATACGGTTAACCAAAAAACGAGACCGGCTGATTACCGCCAGAAAAATTCGTGCAAAGGGCCGGTACGCTATCGATATGCAATAAAAAAACTGGAGTGTTATATGAGCGTCGAAAAAAAGGATTTTATTTTTCTTTCAGCGGTGATATTTTTAATAGCGTTCGCGGCTAAATTCATGGGCGGCGTTGTTCCGTCCGTCGGCGGGCCTGTTTTCGGAATTCTAATGGGCATAATGCTTTCGGGATATTTTAAGCCGGGCCGGCAGCGCTTGTTCAAGGATATTTCGAAGAACCTTCTGCAGTATTCGATAATATTAATAGGCTTCGAGCTCGACATCAACAACGTTTTGAAGGTCGGCGGAAATTCCCTGGCGCTGATGGTGACCACCATAGCCTTTACAATGCTGCTGGCTTTGTTTCTAGGGAAAATGCTCAAGCTTTCTCTTAACACGGTGCTTTTAATCGGCGCCGGAACATCGATTTGCGGAGGCTCCGCCATTATCGCGACGGCCGCGGTGATAAAGGCCGCGGACGATGAGATAATCCATTCGCTTTCTACGATATTTCTTTTCAATATAATAGCGGCCTTCGTTTTTCCGCCCATAGGCCGCTATCTTCTGATGGGCGATCACACTTTCGGAATGTGGGCGGGAACCGCCATCAACGATTCGTCGTCCGTTATGGCCGCAGGTTTCACATTCAGCGATCAGGCCGGCCGCCTTGCGGCCATAGTGAAACTCACGAGAACTCTGATGATAATTCCGGTGACATTTTTGATATCGCTGTTTTATTCGCGCGTTTGCGGACGCGGCGGCGGATATGACGTCAAAAAGATATTTCCCTGGTTCATAGCGGCTTTCGCATTTGCCTCGCTCACAAGGACCGTTTTATCCGGAACCGTCGATCATGAAGTTTTCGGGAGAATCGCGTCCATCGGAAAGTTTCTCGTGATAGCGTCGCTTGCGGCTATCGGGCTGAACACGAACCTTTCGGCTCTTGTTAAAAACGGCCGCCGGCCGATCTTTTTAGGTCTGGTCTGCTGGGTCGCTCTGTGCGCGTTTTCGCTGGCGCTTATTAAATTCTTTTAATCAAAGCGGTCAAGCTATCAGCAATTATATAAAAGTTAATTTTAAAAGCGCCCGGCTAATTTAATGCGGAATGGATGAAAAAGAAGAGAGGGACCGGCGGCCCCTCTCTTTTCTAAAAAACATTTTTTTAATTTTGCACAGTTTCTTGTGAACGCGGATAGACCGGATATTATTTGGTTTCTGTTGCTGCAGGCGCTTTGCGTGAAGCTCTTTTCTTTGAGGTTTTTTTGGTTTTTGCGGATGTTTTCTCGCCGGTTTTATTTTCTGATACGATGTTTTCGTTCATAGACATCGAAGGTTCCGCGCTAAAATCTGTTGGGCGTGAGCTATTGCCCGAGTTATCGCCTTCGCCGGAAGCTGACGGCTTGGGCGCGGCCGGAGGCGCTGAAGGTTTTTCTCCCATGGGAGCGGAAGCGGGAGGCGCGGAGGGGATAAAGCTGCCCGTCGTCAAGCTCATTACGAGTTTAAGCTTGCCTTCTATGATTTCGATATCCATATTGAGGCCGTATTTTTTAGCTTCGATAAGGCAGAACTGGAGTTTGCCGCGGGCGGAATCGATTATCTGCGCGAACACTTTCACCGTTTGCGGTCCGGTGGTGTTGATATAATCTATAAGAAGGTTCAATTTTGAAAACTGCTGTTTTTCTATGTCGTAATTAAGCGAAGCGATTATTTTAGCCGACTTTTCGAGTTTTGCAGTCTGGACCTGATTGTAAAGTTCTTTTATTGCGGCGTCATCGGGTTCGGTTTTCATCTGATTGACGAGATTTTTTTCTTCGATCGAAAGTGAATTATAACCTTTTAATAAAGTTGAAAAATCTTCGTTAGACATATACTGCGGCGATACATCGGCGCCCTGGGCCGGAGCTTCGCCCGACGTGGCCTGCGCGCTGCCTGCCGCGGAAGCGGAAGCGTCGGAATCGGGAGACTGGGCGGCTGGCGTTTCTGAAGCTTCCGGAGCCGGCGGTTTTGCGCCGGGCATAATTACCTGAGGAAGAGGTATCTGCGGAGGTTTTGGGCCGTTAACGAGCATGCCGTTAACTATATTGGTGCCCGATTGAAAAAGATGGGCCGCCTGAACGCCGCCGGTTAAATAACCGATAGCCTGCGTCATGCTCTGCATGGCGCTGCCGAAAAAGCTGGAAAGCCCGCTGGTAAGGCTTATCATATCGCTTAAAAAACTTCCGCTCGATTGGGCCGCGCCCGCGGGCGTCAGCGTTGAAAAGGAGAACGCCAGTATTAAAAGGAAGGTAAACAGCTTTTGCTTCATAATAAATGCCTCCATAATTTAAAAAATTTATTAAATAAATAAAATTCGAAAATCACCGTTGTTATTTTGTCGCTTTAATTATAATCGATAAAATGACTTTCGTCAAGGGCGAAAAAATATTGTGTTCAAAAAAATGAGTTTAAAATTTATATGCATGCGCGGCAAAAAAGTAGATATTTTATTTTTAGTTTGGAAAAAGTAAAAAATTCTTGTTAATAGTCCTGAAATGGTATATAATATAAATGAATTAAAATTTTTATCGCTCTTTTTCATATCGTAAGGGGTAAAATATTTTTATTTAGTTAAGAGTTCAGAGTGGAGAGTGGAGAACTAAAGGATTTTTGTAAATTTCAATAAGGCATTTTTAAATATAAAGCTCGCGTGGCGAGCCCCAACCTTAACTATTCACTATCCACTCTACACTATTCACTGATAAACTTACCCACATGAAATGAATAAGAGCCATTTTTTATGATAGGATGATGGCATGTCAGTTAGAAATTATCTTGACTTCAGACCGCAAATAGACGAAAGTTCTTACATCGACGAGGCCGCTTGCGTTATCGGCCGGGTAAAGATTGGAAAAAACTCTTCGGTATGGCCGGGAGCGGTCATTCGTGGGGATATAAACGAAATAACGCTCGGAGATAATTCCAACATTCAGGACGGGGTCGTTTTGCATGTAACTCACGAACTCGGTGTTCACATCGGAAATTTTGTAACCGTAGGGCATCTTGCCATGATACACGGCGCTAAGATCGGCGACAACTCGCTCATAGGGATAGGCGCCATAGTGCTCGACGGCGCCGTGGTAGGAAAAAACAGCGTCATAGCCGCGGGCTCGCTCGTGCCTCCGAACGCCGTCATACCAGACGGCGTAATGGTAATGGGATCTCCGGCTAAAGTCAAGCGGGAGCTCAGCGAAGCCGAAATAAAGTCGATATCCGAAAACTGCATGAGCTACGTCAATATTATAAAAGACTATCAAAAATAGTTTTTTTCTCATATCGTAAGGGGTAAAATATTTTTATTTAGTTAAGAGTTCAGAGTGGAGAGTTGAGAACTAAAGGGTTTTTGTAAATTTCAATAAAGCATTTTTAAATATAAAGCTCGCGGGGTGAGCCCCCAACCTTAATTATTCACTATCCACTCTACACTATTCACTGATACTCTTGCCAGCGCGAAACTAAAAAGAGCAAAAACATTATGTCTGTAGATACTCTGATGAACAGAATCGCCCGTATAGAAGGGCGTATAGAAACCATAAAGCAGCGCATTTCGTCTTTAGCGGGCGGCGCGGCCTTCAGCGCGTACCTAAAAAACGCTCAAAACCGTCTTCAGGAAAATATTACGGGCATTGCCGGCCCCGATTCCGGCAGGACTGACGGCAAAATTAAAAACCCCATGGCCGAAGTGAGCGTAAAAATGCCGAAAATCACTTACGACGAAGAGGCCCTCAAGCGCAGCGCCGAAAAGGCTAAAGCCGGCCAAAACTTACGCGCCGGTTCGGCCGCCGGAATCGAACAGGGCATAAAAAACACGGGCATGAGCTCTGAAATCGGCTCTATCATAGTGGAAAACAGCCGCAAGCACGAGATCGACCCGCTCCTGGTTTCGGCGATAATGGCGGTGGAATCTGATTTCAATCCTAAAGTCGTTTCCGATAAAGGCGCCATAGGCCTTATGCAGCTTATGCCGGAAACCGCCAGCGAGCTCGGCGTCAACCCTTATAATCTTAACCAGAACGTCGAAGGCGGAACGCGCTATATAAAACAGATGCTCGAAAAATTTTCGGGCGATTTAAAACTGGCTCTGGCGGCGTATAACGCCGGCCCGAACGCGGTCATACGCCATGGCGGAATACCGCCTTACGCCGAAACCCAGAATTATGTTTTGAAAGTGCTCAAAAACTATGAAGCGTATCTCAAACAGGACGCCGGAAAGGCCGAAGAAAACGCAACAGTTAAAGCCCCCGACGGCGGAATAAAAGCCGCCGAAATGGTTAACGAAAGCGCGGCCGCCATGACAGAAGCGGTTTTCGGCGCGGCCCGGAAAAATAACGCAGGCGGGCTGTTTTCGAGCGGCTCTAGCGGCGACGAAGAGATATACGCCGACGAATAAACGCCCCGCGGGGCATTGAAAGCGATGGATTTATGAATAAAACAGCTAAAAAAAATAAAACGGCGCACGCTTCTGAAAAAGGCCGTAACTCCGAAAAAATACTTGGCCTTTTTTTCGAACTGGGCATATTGAAAAAAGTTCCGCGTACGGGCTGGCTGTGGCGCAACATTCCCGATTGCGAGTCCATAGCCGACCACTGCTACAGGGTTAACCTGATAGCGATGACGCTTTGCGACTATATAAATTCCCTGGCCAAAGAGCCCGGCGAGCGTTACGACTTTGAAAAGGTTATGCGCATGGCCGTATTGCATGAAATAAGCGAATGCCGCACTGGCGATATCCCGTATCCCGCGCAAAAATATATAGGCGCCGAAGTTAAAACGCGCGCGGAGCATGCCGCTGTAAAAGATATGACCTCGCCTCTGGATTTTATGACGGGCGGCTTATATGCCGATCTATGGCTCGAATTTGAAAAAGGCGCCTCAAAAGAAGGACTGCTCGTAAAAGCCGCCGACAAGCTCGAAATGCTCATTCAGGCGGTGGAATACGAAAAAGCCGGCGCGAAAACCCTCGGCGACTTCTGGCAAAACGGCGACACGTTCAGGCAGATAGCCTCGCACGGCGCCGTTGAAGAGATTTTAAACGAACTTTTAAAAATAAAGAAAGAACTGTAAAGCTTATCTCGCGTGCGTCAATTCAAAAATCCTGCCGCACTGCTTCTTAATGAAATCATCATGCGTGGCTATTATCACGGTTATGCCCGAAACTCTGTTGAGCGCCAGGACAAGGTTCATTACGTCGCTTTTGCTCTCCAGATCGAGGCTTCCGGTGGGCTCGTCCATTACGAGGATATCCGGCGCGTTAAAAACCGAACGGGCGACGGCTATCCTTTGCGATTCCCCGCCCGAAAGCGTGGCCGGATAATTTTCGGCTATATGCTCCAGTTTTAAAAATTCCACGAGCTCCATGGCGCGTTCTTTTAGCCCGGCCGCGAAGCCGTTCTCCCTGAGCGCTCCCGGATAGGCTATATTGCGCCAGACGTTCAGCTCGGGTATCAGGAAGTGGTGCTGAAAAACGAAACCAATCCGTTCGTTTCGGAATTTTAAAATTTCGGCGTGAGAAAGCGACGACACGTCGCGCGAATTGATTTCCAGCGAGCCGGAATCGGGCTTTGAAAGGAGCCCTAAAATATTGAGCAACGTGGACTTGCCGGAGCCGGACGGCCCCGAAACGGCGCAAATTTCACCGGCGGCCATTGAAAAATCGACCGCGTTGAGTATGAGCCTCGGCCCGGACGGACCGGGATATGATTTTACGATCTTTTCGGCTTTAATCATCTGCGGCCGGCTATCTTGACGGCTCGTGCGCGTGCGAGAGATTGGCGAAGCGCATATCGTCTCTGAAAAAGCGCAGCTTGACCGTGCCAGTTGGGCCGTTACGCTGCTTGGCTATGATAATTTCGGCGACGCCCGGCTCTTTGCATTCTTCCTTGGTGTAATATTCGTCGCGGTAGATGAACATTACGACGTCGGCGTCCTGCTCTATGGCGCCGGATTCGCGAAGGTCTGAAAGCATGGGGCGCTTGTCGGGGCGCTGTTCTACGGCGCGCGAAAGCTGCGAGAGGGCGATTACCGGAACGCTGAGCTCGCGAGCGAGCCCTTTGAGCGAACGCGATATTTCCGAAATTTCCTGCTGGCGGTTGGCGTCTTTGGAGGCGCGGCCCTGCATTAACTGCATGTAGTCTATGATTATGACGGCCACTTTGTGCTCGGCGTAAAGCTTTCTGGCCTTGGAACGCAGTTCCGAAAACGTGAGGCCGGGCGTGTCGTCTATGAAGATAGGGGTTTCGTTGAGTTTTCCGGCCGCGGTGGCGAATTTAGACCAGTCGCTGCCGTCGATCTGCCCCGTGCGGGCCTTATGCGAAGAAACGCGCGCTTCGGTGCACATCATACGATGCACCAGCTGCTCCTTGGACATTTCAAGTGAAAATATTCCCACGCCCGCGCCGGAGCCCATAGCCATATTGGTGGCCAGATTCAGGACGAACGCGGTCTTGCCCATGGAAGGGCGGGCCGCAAGGATGACCAGGTCGGAAGGCTGAAAGCCGGCCGTCATGGCGTCCATGTCGTAAAAACCGGTGGAAACGCCTGTAACAAGGCTTTTGCGCCGGTAAAGCTTTTCTATGTTGTCGAAAACGTTTCTGACCAGGGATTTTAATGAAACGAAATCCTGCGCCATGCGGTTTTGCGTGATGCCGAAAATCAGTTTTTCGGCTTTTTCGACGAGCATGTCGGCTTCTTCCGATTCGTCGTAGCCCAGCCGTGCAATCTGGTTGCCCGAATTTATAAGCGTTCTTAAAAGATATTTTTCATAAACTATCTTGAGGTATGATTCAAAATTGGCTGAAGACGGCACGCTGTTGGCCATGACGACCAGATAGCTCGAGCCGCCGACTTCTTCTATGAGGTTTTTCGAGCGCAGGTGGTCGGAGAGGATAACGAGATCGAGCGCCGAGCCCGATTCGTATATTTCGAACATGGCCTTGAAGATTATGGTATGCGCCTTCTGATAAAAGCATTCCGGCTTTAAAAGGTCGGTGACTTTAATGAGGACCTCGCGGTCGAGCAGCATCGAGGCCAGCAGAGCCTGTTCGGCTTCGGAATTGTTGGGCGGGGTTTTATATTGCGGCGAAATGCCTTCGCTTTTCTGGGCCATTTTCACACCTTGACGCTAAAAAAATAGTCTCTTATAAAAAGCAAGAGGCGACGGCGTATGATACACCGCCCGCCGCCTTATGCTTATATGGTCAACGCGTACGCGTTAGTTTGCAGCTTCTACATTAACCGTGATCGACGTTTCAACTTCGGGGTGAAGTTTGAGTTTAACGTCGTGCGAACCTAATGTTTTGATGCCGTTTCCTTCTATTTCGATTTTGCGTTTGTCGATATCGAATTTAGTAAGGTTCTTAATGAGACGCGCGACATCGGAAGCCGTGATCGAACCGAAAAGCTTGCCGGACGGGCCTGATTTCGATTTGATAACGTAATTGAAATCCTTTAAGGACTTCGATATTTCAGCGACTTTGGCTTTTTCTTTCTGTTCGCGTAACTGGGCGTTTTTGATGGTAGATTCGAGATTTTTCATGTTGTTGCTCGAAGCTATTACCGCCATACTGTTCGGAAGCAGAAAGTTATTATAGTAACCTTCTTTAACGTTTATAATTTCGCCTTTTTTACCGACATTTTTTATGTCGGAGGTCAATATAACCTTCATCTATCTAAACCTCCTTCGTTTATATTATTTTCAGATTCAAGTTTTCTGATATCCAGCCATGGATCGGCTAATCCCGTAAAAAGGACCGTCATGTAAAACATCGGATGGAAAAAAATCAGAAAATACAAAAATATTCTCGCAGCCATATTAACGCTGTAACGGATCAAATAAAAGTGAACGACCGCCAGCCCGTCTACAAAAAACAACATCAGAAACGCGGCGTTTATGTTGAGTCCGATCAGGTTGAGATAACCGGACGCGCCGCCAGTCTGACCGCCGCCTGAAAGGTTTATAAGCAGAAGCCCGCATATAAACACCCATAACACAGTCCACGGCATGCCCCAGCGTTCGAACGCCGGAACGGGCGAAACGTCGAAATTAAGACGCTTCAGCACCATGGCCGCGGCCATGTAATTGATCAGGGCCGAAATCAGGGCCGAACCCAGCAGAAATAACGGAGTGTAAATATACATTCCTTTGACGGCTTCCGCCGCCTGGACGTAGAACTGCTCCATATTTTTGATCTGCTCCGCCGAAGCGCCGCTTTTTTTCAGCGATTCGACGTTGGCTTCGCCGGCCTTTTTGAAAGATTCCGACATTACTTCCAGCTGCTTTTTTACGGAAATGTTCATTTCCATCATCGGCGCTACCGCCGTGATTAAAACAATAGTGGAGGCCATAGTGGCCATAGCGCATATGAAAATCGCCCTGAGAGCGGTTTGCTTTGCGCCGATGGCGTAAGCCAGCACCAGGCCCTGTAAACCGACGCCTATTAAAAAAAAGAAGGCGGCGAAAGGGCTTCCTGTAAGCACGCTGACAAGCGCGGTAGCGACGAGCGCTACGAGCGCGGTGTTTTTTATATCGCCGAATTTGACCTGGATCAAAACCAGCGGAACCGGGCAGAAAAACATGGAGATCGTCCCGATTACCGGCAGGTACCGGCTTATAAGAAAGAGCACAACGAGTATCGCGGCAAAAAGCGCCCCGAGCGTCGTTTTGTTTAATCCGTTAACGCGCGACATGGCGCCTGATTGAAATTGCATTAAACTCCGCTTTCAATAATGATTTATTAATAAAAGGCGGCGGATACTAAGCCACTCTTTCGCTTACGAAAGCGAGAAGCGCGATTTCGCGGGCGCGTTTTACCGATACGGTGATCATGCGCTGATGTTTAGCGCAGTTGCCGCTTACGCGTCTGGGAAGTATCTTGCCTCTATCGTTGACGAACTTTTTCAATCTGGTGATGTCTTTATAATCGAGATAGTCTACGCCGTCTTTGCAGAACATGCAGACTTTAGAGCGCGGTGTGCGCATCATTCTTTTTTTGCCGTCTCTCGAACCGCCACGACCCTGTGACATTGCCATAAATATGTGCCTCCTTCCTCAAAATATTGCATAAAATAATAGCTAATTACATAGCCTGCATAGCTTTAGCGGGAGCTTTTTTCTTTTCTACGTAGCTGGCTATAATCATGTGACGCAGTACGCCGTTCGTAAATTTTAACGATTTATCGAGTTCGACGTTGAATTGCGTGTTAGCTTTGTAATTGAATAAAACGTAATAAGCTTCGTTAACTTTCTTAATTTCATAAGAGAGTTTGCGTTTGCCCCAACGATTGGTGGTGTCTAATACGTTTCCGCTTTTCTGGATCTGCTCTTCAACTTTGACGATTATTTTTTCGACATCCGCCTCGTTGAATGTGGGATCGACGAGAACCATACATTCGTATGCCTTCATTTATGTTTCACCTCCTCCTGGACTATAATTTGGCCCCCGTTTAATGCATGCATTCGCATCGGGAGCAAAGAGATTACATAAAAAGTCAATAAATTATAACACTATAACTTGCGTTTGTCAACCTTTTTTAAATTCTTTTTTGCCTGGAATTTATTTTCTTTATTTTTTTATGGATGATGTTGACAAAACATTATTTATGAAGTAAAATTAAATGACAATAAATAAAATAGTTTATATTTCATTAAAAAATTCGCTTTTTGCAGTTATTCAAGATAGGTTCATTAATTGGGCCGTTTTTCTTTATATCGAAAAGCTATTTTTTTTATTCAATATATATATATTACAAGGGGGTTTAGTATGAAGTATTTAAGGCAAAAACTGGTGCTGGCCGCGCTTTTTCTGGCGGCAATATTGTTCTTTTCAGGATTCGAAGTATCATACGCTCTGGAAAACTCTAAATTATTAAGAGTTACCTTTCTCGATGTCGATCAGGGCGATTGCATCATAATTCGCACGCCTTCGGGTAAAGTCATAATGATAGACGCCGGCGACGACACCAAATACGCCGCTGAAAAGTATATTCTCCCTTATCTTGAAGCAAACGACATAAAAAAAATAGACATGTTCATAATTACCCATGCCCACCGCGACCATATCGGCGGCATGCTCAAGCTCATCCCTAAAGTCGAAATCGGCGCGGTTTACGAAAGCAAACCTTCCGTCACCCAGATATACGCTGAAATAATGAGCATGCTCAAAAAGCGCAAAGTTCCTGTATATAAAGCATGGAAAGGCGACAAACTCGACTTCGGCGACGGAATCGACGCGGCGATCCTCCATCCGTCACGCGAATGGTACGGCCTCCAGGGAGAATCTATCGATATGAGCACCCAGGACGGCGACGTATCGGCAACCGAAGGCGAAGAAAACCTCAATAATTTCTCGGTCACTTTAAGATTGCAGTATAAAGATATAATTTATCACTTTCCCGGCGACTCCGAAAAACAGGCCGAAGAACACATGCTGAAAGTAAATCCCGAAAATCTTTTTCCCAGCACCGTTTATAAAGTCGCCCATCACGGCTCGAAAACTTCCTCCGATCCCGGCTATCTCAATAAGCTGAAACCCGCTTTGAGCGTAATTTCCTGCGGCGTCAACAATAAATTCAAGCACCCGTCGCCCAGCACCGTTCAAAACCTTCAGTACTACAGCAAAAACACTCTCAGGACCGACGAGGATAAAACCGTCGAAACATGGACCGACGGCGTGGAATTTAATTATTCGAGCAACAGCACTCCGAACGCCATAGTGAGCGGGCCGGTAGTAAGCGGAATCACCCCTTACAGCGCGACCATAGAATGGGAAACCACTCACTTATCCACCACTAAAGTAAAATACAGCGCGGCAGGCGCAGGCTCGGCCGCGAGCAAGCAGTCGTCCGACAACCAGCTCGACCACCAGCTCACGCTTACCGGCCTTACGCCGAATACCACATATAATTTCGAAATAGAATCCGTGGCCGTCAAAGACGCTTCGCAAATTCTTTCCGCGCAGGGCACTTTCAAAACATCCGAAGAAAGCGCATCCGGCGTTAAAATAACCTCGATGAACATGAGCCCGAAAACTTCTCTTATATACGAGCCTGTAAAGCTTGTAGTTAAAGTCGAAGGCGCGCCTGAAAAATCAAAAGTGACGTTTTATGAAGACAGCGTGGTAGAGAAAAACAAAGCCGGCGAATGCAAGCTCACTTCCGGCGGAATAGCCAAATTCGACTGGACCCCGCAGCAGAGCAAGCAGTACGAACTTCTCTTCGTGGTAAGCGACGGAGAAAAAGTGCTCGCTATCGGCTCCATGCGCGCAATGGTCACCAGACGCCTTGTTTTATGCGATCTCGCTCACGGCAACTATAACGCAGCTAAATATGAAAGCTTCAAAGTAGATCTTTACAGCCGCGGTTTCGAAGTGGGCGATATAAACGAGCGCATAACGGCTAATACGCTTAAAAACGCGGCGGTTTTAGTTATGTCCGAATTCGCCACCACCGAAGCCGGCCTTAACGCGGCCGAACTCGGCGTCATAAAAAAATTCGTAGATAACGGCGGCGGCCTGCTTCTTTTATCCAGAGCCGATTTCGGCAATTACTCGCAGCCTCAGACATTGAATAAAGTGTTAGAACAGATCGGTTCCAACATAAGATTCAACGACGACGAAGTCATGGACCCGACCAACAGCCCCGGCCAGAATATGGCATATCTTTTATTCATGCATCAGTTCGAAAAATCTATAATCTCTCCCGACGTTAAAATGATGATAGTAAAAGGCAGCTCGTCGATGCTTAACGCCAAGATGAAGCTTATAACGGCGGCGGATAAAACCATTATTCCCATAACCTACGGCGACGACGATACCTACACTATAGATTCCGATAACGCAGGCGACGGCGTGGTTTATCCAGCCGGTTCTAAAGTCGTCGTCGACGCGGGCGAAATCCTTCCCGGCGGCGGTAAAGTGGCTACGTTCGGCGGTTTCCACATAGACAGCGGCGCATATACTTATTCCGCCAATAACCAGACCCACGTATATAATTTCGACGTGGTCAACTGGCTCGCGCGTCCCGCTAAACAGCGCGTGGACGAGCTTTCTGCCGAAATGTCCTATATCAGCGACGATACCAGAAATTCAGCCGCCGAAGGCGAAGTTAATCAATCGGCCGTAATAAGCACGTCGATACGCGCCGATAAAATATCGAAAGAACTGCTCGAAGAATTCGACTACAGCGCCGATAAAATAGAAGCTTCCATAGACCATTTCGTCGGCTTCTTCAACGGCGGAAACGCAAAATACATATCCAGCTTCAGCGGCGTTATCAAAAAAGTTTTAGACCGCGTAAGATACGAAGCCGCCGAAAATTCCGAATTAATGCAAAAATCCGGCGATAAGATAAAAGCGCTCGAAGATTTGTACCACAGGTCGCTTAAACTCAATAAATAATCGGAAACCGTTTAAATATATAATTTCAAGATAAAAATAACAGGGGCGTTACGGCGTCCCTGTTATTTTTATTGAACCGGATCTTCTGTTTTCGCAAATTTTAATTGAAAAAATTTTTTTAATGTGTTATATATTATATTAAACAGAAAAGTTATTTATAGATAGAAAGCTGACCGTATCATGAAAAAATATTTCAATATCGCCTACCTTGCGCCGGGCTCTCTAGTACTGGCCATGGCCGGCTATTTAATGACGCTTAACTCATCCGCGGGCGCGTCTAAAATGATGCACGCGTTTTTCGAGGCGGCCATGGTAGGCGGTCTGGCGGATTGGTTCGCCGTGGTAGCGCTTTTCAGGCATCCGCTCAACCTTCCGATACCGCATACTTCTATTATCAAGAAAAACAGGCGTAAAATCACGGACCGCATCGTTGAAATGCTTCAGACGCAGTGGCTGACCAAAGACGCCATTTTAAAAAGACTCGAAAATTATGATTTTTCAGCCGAGATAGCCGACGCGCTTCTGTTCAACGGCAATGAAGACGCCATGGGCTTTTTTGAATTTCTAACGGATGAATTCGAAAGGACGCTTTTAAAAAGCAAAGACGCAGCGAACGGGATCGATTTTAATAAAATAACGGGCGCCGTCGAGGCCGAAATGGCCGCCGTAGATTTTAAAACGCCTCTCGCCGGAGCTTTAAATTCGAATATCGATACTTTCAGGCTTATCATAATAAACGAGATCGATACATGGCTTTTAATGCCCGATACTAATTTCGTTCTGCGTGAAAAACTTAAAAAAATAATTTTAAGTTATGCCCAGAAGTACGAAATTATCAAAACGGCAGTGGAATTCGGCGAAACCATAGGCGTGCTCAACTACGATTCGCTTGCGCTCGAACTTATCAAGCTTCTCGGCGCCGAGCTCGAATCCGCCAGAAGCGATGAAAATCATGAATTCAACGCTCAGCTCCGTCATGCGTTAAAAAATATGATAGACAAAATCAAAGAAAATCAAATGATCGATGCGCTTCCATCGCTGATGGTCCGTTATGCCGTGGAAAAAATCGATTTCGCCAGAGCCGCAGCGAAAATCGTATCTGAAAATAAAAAAGCAATTGCCGGATACCTGTTCGAAACGGCCAGAGCGGCGGCCGGAGAGTTGAAAACGAACGAAGAAGCGAAGAAAAAATTCAATTTCTGGCTTAAAAATAAAATATCCGTGTTTATAAATGAAAACCATTCACAAATAGGCGATATCGTAAGATCGAATATCGACGGAGTAAACGACGACGAACTGGTTAGCCAGATCGAAGAAAAAGTCGGCGACGACCTTCAATACATAAGATTGAACGGCGCTATAGTGGGCGGCCTCGTAGGACTTCTTATATATATCTTTAAAAATTATATATCTTTTTAGGCTCTTTTTCGTTAGGTATGGGTATGTGTATCTGTTAACAGAGAACAGAGAATAGAGAATAGTTAAGGCTGGGGCTCGCCCTGCAAGCTTTATATTTAAAAATGCCTTACGATATAAGAAGGACGATCTTTTACTTACACGAAATAAAAAGAGACAAAATAATCATCCCCTCTAAATTTTTATGTTTTTTATCCGATAACCATCGTATAAAAATAAAAAAATATAAATTTATCAGGGGG
>MWBZ01000068.1 GCA_002069765.1 bacterium ADurb.Bin243 | reverse complement strand
CGGTTGAGTTGTTGAATGCTGCGGCCATGCAGGAACCGCCGTGAGTTCTTATGAAAGAATACAGGCCGGCGTTATCGCAGCGCCATGTGTATAATTCTCCGCGCCGCAATTCTATATTGGAGTTTCTTATGCGCGTGGCTTTTTGATAAAAATCGAAAATTTCCATGTTCCATTTAGATTTGTCCCATACCATGCAGCGGCGGTTGTCGGGGTCTTTGCCGCCTTCGAGCCCTATCTCGTCGCCGTAATATATGCAGGGCGCTCCCGGATAGGCCATTATGAACGCCACCATGCTTTTAAGGGCGTTCAGGTTCCCGCCGCAGACCGTTAAAATCCTGGGCGTGTCGTGGGAGCCCAGCAGGTTTAGCATAGAGTAGAAAGCCGAATCCGGAAGGTTGACTTTATCGTAAGCGAGCCTGGCGTCGAGTTCGGCGGCCTTTATTTCTTTTTTTACGAAAAATGATATGAGGTCGTTTCTGAGCTTGTAATTCATGATTCCGTCGAATTGGTCGCCGGTGAGCCATTTTGAACCGTCGGCCCAGATCTCGCCGACTATATAGGCCGCGGGATCGGCTTTTTTGACCGTTTTGCGGAAATCTTTCCAGAACGAATGAGGCAGTTCTTCGGGCACGTCCAGCCGGAACCCGTCTATTTTAAATTCCATCCAGCGGCGGGCTACGGACAATAAATACTCGTAAACTTTTTCGTTTTTGATATTTAATTTAGGCATGGATCCGATGTTCCACCAGCAGTCGTAATTGGGCTTAGCCATATTCACCGGGAAACTTTTAAAATTATACCAGCCGGCATACGGGCTTTTTGCGCCTTTTTCGCGCGCGTCGGCGAAGGCGAAAAAGTCGGTGGAGGTGTGATTGAACACTGCGTCGAGAATTATTTTCATGCCGTTTTCATGAGCTTTTGAAACAAGGCCCGTAAAATCTTTTATTTCGCCGAGCGTGGGGTCTATCTGAAAATAATCCACTGTATCGTATTTATGGTTCGAAAAAGATTTGAATATGGGGTTGAGGTATAAGGCGCTTGCGCCTAAAGCTTTTATATGCGGCAGCCCTGCCGTTATGCCCGCGATGTCGCCGCCGGTAAAATTATCTAATGCTGGAGCGCTTCCCCACGGCTGAACGAATTTTTGATTTAGCGAAGGTGCCGCATCGTAAAAACGGTCCGGGAATATCTGGTAAAAAATCGCGTCAGGCCACCAGTAAGCCTGATTGATGCTTTTAAAAAAATAATCGGGCACCGAAAAGGCGTTCGCCGCGAGGGAATTTTCACGCCCTGCTTCGAAGGGGGCTTTGAAGCCTAAAAAAGAGCTTGCGGAGCCGGAAACCGCTTTGAATAAGTATACCGACCGCGAGTCGCATCCGTCGAAATAAGTTTTATAATAATCGTAAATTCCGTCGCAGGCGAATTTTTTCATGGCCTCGAGCTTGAATTTGGGGCCTCTGGCGGCCGCTTTAAGGATATAAGCGCCGTCGAGGTCGTTTTTAAACGAGCGCAGGACTATTCTTGCGCGGTCTTTGCCGGTGAAGTCCAGATATTTCACTTCGGCGGGTTTATGGGCCAGACCGTCGGTTTCTATGGCGTGATCCTTCGGCGAGATTTTCGAAAGCCTTTCATAAAGCCCGCGTCCGGCGTTTATTACGCTGTTTTTTCCACCCTGGCCGTCGTCCGCCGTTTCCGGGTTGGACGGATCGCTTACCCATACGGAGCCGTTTATGACGAATTTATATTGATGGCTTCCGGCCGGGATCTCGAGGCTGGTTTCCCATACGCCCCCGCCGGTTTCTTTCATGGGCGAGGCTTCTTTGCTCCAACCGTTGAAAGTGCCTGCCACGCATATTGTCTGAGCGGCCGTGTTGGGCGAATATGAAAATTTCACCGTTTCGCGTTCCTGCGAACTCGCTTCCACAGCGAAAAACAGGAATATCGTAAAAAAAATCGAAATGAAAGCCGCGCATAAAGCGGCGGATTTTTTTGGCCAGCCTGGAACTTTTATCATCGACAGCCTCCGTGAGCTTTATTTTTCTTCGTTATCTTTTTTATCTTCTTTTGCCGCGTTTCCGTCGTCTTTTTTATTTTTTTCATCGGTATCGGCGTCGCCGGAAAGCGATTTTTTGAATTCCCTGATGCTCTTTCCGACCGCGCCGCCGATGAGCGGCAGTTTGTTTGGCCCGAATACGACGAGCGCGATTATAAGTATTACTATTAACTCAGTTGTGTTTAAACCGAACATTTTTCACCTTCCGTATAATTTATGTCTCAGCCCGGACGGCATTTTTGGGCGCTCAGGCTTTTCCCTTGGTTATATCTACGAGCGCCAGAAGATTGTCCAGGTCTGATTGAGCCGCTTTCGGAGCATACTCCGATTTTATGTCCACCCTTTTAACGAGCTTGTATTCGTTGTTGGTCATTTCAAAAAATAAAAAGGGGGCGAGCTTTTCAAGCGCGCCTTTAAACCGGGCGTTTATGGTTTTTTGCGCCTCGGCCGGCGGAGCGTTCTGAATGATATATTTCGAGTCGAACTCTTCGTCGCCGATTTTTATTTCGGCGGAAAGGCTTATTTTATCGAGCAGCTTGCTTACGACGTTTTCCGGCCTCAACAGCAGCTTGTGCGGCGGGGCCATGTTGACTTCTAACAAAAGTTCCGAAGCGTCGATGAAATCGACTTTTATGTAATGATTTTTATAGTCGGCGTATAATCTTGAAAACGGCCTCGATTTTACGTCGGTGATATTTCCCATGCCGTCTTCTTTGATGATCTTGCCGCCGGTCAAAACTTTTAACTCTTCGAGAAATTCTATGACCGTCATATAAACCTCCAACTCTGTATTTATTATATACTTATGGCTTTTTCCAGCGTATTCTCCGGCGGGAAAGGGTTTTAAATTTTTCGCGCCGGCCTCGCCTTAAGATGAAAATCCTGCTTTGACGAGTATTTTAAATTCTTCGAGCCTTTCCGCCGCTATATTTCCTCCCTGGGAAACCAGCGCGCTTCCGCCGCCTTTTATATTAAAAGCCGAAGCGATTTCGCCGAAAACTTTTTTTACGTCGCCGGCGTATGACACCGTTTTTCCTATTACGAACCGGAAAAACCCCGCGGCCGGGTCTATATTTATAAGCACGAACCCGAAACTTCCGCAGGCTTTTGAAAAAATCTGGCCCATGCGCGTCAGTTCTCCGAATTCCGCGTCTGGCGGCTCGTGCCAGTATATTCCGTTTTCGAGATATTTACCTTCGCTCAGCCGTTCGGCGGTAGTATTGCACAAAAGATCGGAAAGTTCGTTTTTTTTCTTTGCCAGCGATTTATTTTCGGCGTTCAGCCTTTCCAGCGACTTTAAAAGGTCCGAATAGTCTATGCTCAAATATTCGGCCGCGTCTGAAATAATATAGTTTTTATTCCTGTAATCGGCCAGAGCCTTCATTCCGGTGACGAATCTAACCCTCACGGCGCTGTTCGCCTTCTGCTGGCCTATGATTTTTATAGCGCCCGCTTCGCCTGTAGAAGACAGATGAGTTCCGCAGCAGAGCGAATTATCGTATCCATTAATCGAAACCAGCCGCACCATGTCGTCTTCAAGCTCGGGCGTCTTTCTGAGATTGTAAGCTGAAAGCTCCGCTCTGGGAGTGAAAAAGGATTCGATCTTTAAATTTTTATGTATTATCGAGTTTGCCAGCGTTTCGGCCGCGTCTAGTATAGTCCGGTCCAGCTTGAAATTTTTAGAGTCTATAAGGCCGTGTTTTGAAGTCACAGCCAGGTCTATAGTCATGCAGCCGGGGCCCATGTGCATCGATTGCGTGTGCAGATCGGCCGTTTTTATAAATGCTTCCGACAGTATATGCTGTGAGGTGTGATCCTGCATGTTTTGAAAGCGCGCGTCGAAATCGATTGCGCATTGCAGAGTTGCGCCCGCGTTTATATCGAGTTTTTTTTCCAGCCTGTGGATTATGACGACCTCGCCGGCGCCGTTTTTTTCTTCGAAAACGCTCTCCACGGGTACTCTCTCTATGCTGCCGCGGTCGGCCGTCTGCCCGCCGCTTTCCGGATAAAAGCAGGTCCGCTCGAGTATAAGCTCGGTTTTTGCGCCGTCTCCTTCGCCGTAAATTCTTGCCGCGCAGACGCGCGATTCGAAACTGGAAAGATAGGGGTTTTCGTAATATAGTTTGACTGTGGCTGACATAATGTTTCCTTTTTAATTATTGAAATTTTAGGGTAAAAACAAAAGCCCGCGGTTAAAAATCGTTTTACGGTTTTTAACTTTACGGGCTTTATTATATTATATTATTTTAAAAGTTGCAAGCGCGCCGGTTATTTTTTGCGCTGTTTTTCCATTTCAGCCGCGGCGGGCCCGAGCGGGCTCTTAATCCGCCGGCGCGAACGATATTTCGCCGTCTTTGAAAAAGCATTTCAATTTCTGGCCTTCGTTTATGGAGCGCCCTATAATACATGCCGCAAGAGGGCTTTTGATATATTTTTCCACGGCCCTGTTGATCGGCCGCGCGCCGTATTCGTCGCAGTAAGCTTCGCCCGCTATATAATCCACGGCGCTTTCGTCGAAATCTATCGTTATTTTTCTGTCTTCTACCAGCCCGTTGACTTCCTGCAGCCTTAGCATGATTATATCGCGTACCGCCGAACGCGTTAGCGAGTTGAAAAGTATCACTTCGTCGAAACGGTTTATAAATTCAGGTTTGAAATATTTTCTGAGCTCTTCCCTGATGTGCGCGTTTTTTTCTTCGGCAGAAAGAGCGCAGTTGGCAGAAAGCCATGCTCCGGCGATATTGCTTGTAAGTATTATAACCGTATTTTTGAAATCTACCGTCCTTCCTTTATTGTCTGTCAATCTTCCGTCGTCGAATATCTGCAGGAAAACGTTGAATACGTCCGGATGAGCTTTTTCGACTTCGTCGAGAAGTATTACCGAGTAAGGCCTTCTTCTTACCGTGTCGGTGAGGTAGCCGCCTTCGTCATAGCCGACGTAGCCCGGAGGCGCGCCGATAAGACGAGCCACGGAATGTTTTTCCATATATTCCGAAAGGTCGATCCTTATCATGGCGTGTTCCGAATCGAATAGTTCGGCCGCCAGCGTTTTTGCGAGTTCGGTCTTTCCGACGCCGGTAGGGCCTAAAAATAAAAATACTCCCTGAGGCTTGCCGGGAGATTTCAGCCCGGCGCGCGAGCGCATTATGGTGTCGCATACCGTAAAAACCGCCTGGTCCTGGCCAATGACTCTGCTTTTCATCCTGTCGTTCATATTCAGAAGCTTTTTGGTTTCGGATTCGCTCATCTTTGTAACGGGTATTCCCGTCCAGTTTGAAACTACCTTCGCTATATCTTCTTCGTCCACTTCTTCTTTGAGTATGCGCCCTTCTTCTTTCATTTTTTCCAGAAGGCCGGCCTGGATTTTCAGCTCGTTTTCGAGTTTTATTATCGTGCCGTAGCGAAGCTCCGCCGCTTTCTGCAGGTTTACCTCCCGTTCGGCTTTTTCGGCCGATAATCTGGCGCTTTCGATTTCCTGTTTGAGCGTTCCCATCTTTTGTATTATGGCTTTTTCATTGGCCCATTTAAGTTTCAGCCTTCCTGACGTTTCTTTAAGGTCGGATATTTCCTTTTCGATTACGGCGAGGCGTTTGATGGCGTCGCCGTCGTCGGAGTCTTTTTTCAGGGCTTCGCGCTCGATTTCGAGCTGTATTATCCTTCGTTCGATTATGTCTATCTCGTACGGCATGCTGTCGATCTGTATGCGCAGGCGCGACGCCGATTCGTCGATGAGATCGACAGCCTTGTCGGGCAGAAAACGGTCGGTTATATAGCGCTGCGAAAGCTTTGCGGCCGCTACGAGTGCGGAATCTTTTATGCGCACGCCGTGATGTATTTCGTAACGTTCCTTAAGGCCGCGGAGTATCGAAATGGTTTCCTCGCAGCTCGGCTCTTTAGCGAGAACCGGCTGGAACCTCCGTTCGAGCGCCGCGTCTTTTTCAATATATTTTTTATATTCGCTCAGCGTCGTCGCGCCTATGCAGCGCAGCGCGCCGCGTGCCAGAGCCGGTTTTAACATATTGGAAGCGTCCATCGAGCCTTCGGCGGCTCCCGCGCCTACCAGCGTGTGCAGCTCGTCGATAAATAAAATTATATTTCCGTCCGCTTCTTCTATTTCTTTGACGACGGTTTTCAGGCGCTCTTCGAATTCGCCCCTGAACTTGGCGCCGGCGATCAGCGCGCCCATATCCAGCGCGACGAGGCTTTTATTTTTCAGGCCCTCGGGAACGTCCCCCGAGACTATGCGGCGGGCGATACCTTCTACTATAGCCGTTTTTCCTACTCCCGGCTCGCCTATCAGCACGGGATTGTTTTTGGTGCGCCTTGATAAAACCTGTATTACGCGGCGTATTTCATCGTCGCGGCCTATGACCGGGTCGAGCTTTTGCTTTCTGGCGAGTTCCGTGAGGTCGCGCGTGTATTTTTTCAGCGCTTCGTATTTTTCCTCGGCGTTTTCGTCGGCCACGCGGCTGGCGCCGCGTATGGCCCTCAGGGCCGAATAAACTCTTTCGGCGGTAACTTTGTGAGAGCGAAGAAGCGCTCCGGCGGGGCCGTCGTGTTTTATAAGAGCCAGCAGCAGATGTTCGCTGGATATATAGTCGTCTTTCATGCTCAGAGATTCCTGCTGAGCCAATTCGAATATCGCGTTCACGGATTCGCTCGCGTACGGCGAAGCTCCGCCGCCGGAAACTTTTGGAAGCTTTTCCACTTCGGCTTCGGCCCTTTTTTTTAATTCGTTCGTTTCTATTTCAAGCCGCCTCAGTATCGGCATGCACAAACCCTCTTTCTGCTCGAGCATCGCCAGCAGAAGGTGCGGAGCGTCCACGGCCTGGTTGGAATGCTTTTGCGCGGCCACCACAGCCAGTTCGAAGGTCTCCCTCGCTTTTAACGTCATTTTATCGAATCTAATCATTTTTATCCCTCCAGTAATTTAAAAATATCGATATGCTAATGAGCATAAGTCATGCCCATCTATTTTTCAACGAGTTTGAAGCTTTTTTTAAAAAAAGTGTGGAGAAAACGGCCGGCGATATAAAAAACGCTGAAAAATGTAACATTGCGAGCGGGTTATTTTATTTATCTTTTTATTGACAATAACTTTACTTTATTGTTATTATAGTCATGTAAGGCATGCGGTTCATAAACCGCTAATGAAACGGTTGAATAATTAACAATAAATATCTTTAAATATTCGTCAGGAGGCGTAAATGAATAAGGGGACGTTATTTTTCATATTATTTTTATCGGTGTTTTTTTACGGCGTATTTTTTAAATGCTCCGCAGCGGCTGCGGCAGGCACTAACGAGATAGACGTGCTCGTCCAGAAAGCCGACGCCCTGTTCGAGAAAAAAGATTTTTCTGAGGCCAAAAGAGCTTATCTTAAGGCGCTTTCAATGAACTCTAAAAATGTCAGGGCCCGCAATAATCTCGGCGCGGTTTACATGGCCCTCGGAGATTATTCAAAAGCTTTCGAACAGTTCGAAGAAATACTCAAACTGGATCCGGAATACGCCAACGCATATGAAAACATCGGGATAATTATGTGCCGCAAAGGCGATTTTGAAAGAGCGGCTAAAACGCTCAAACAGTCGCTGTATTTAAATTCGGAATCCGCTACGGCTTATTATAACCTTGGTCTTGCGTATATCGGGCTTCAGAATTTTCATGAAGGTATAAAGGCCTTGAAAGCCGCCGTAAAGGTAAACCCTTCTTTTTCAGAAGCGCTTTCCACGCTGGGCGAGCTTCATTACCGACTCGATAACATAAAAGAGGCGCAGGAATGCCTTAAAAAAGCCATCGCGGCCAATCCGGCCAATTATACGGCTTATAACACGCTCGGTTTGCTGAATTTAAGGCAGGCTAATTACGAAGAAGCTTCGGCGAGCTTCAATAAAGCCATGAAAGGCCCCCGCAACGTGCAGGTTATCGCGTTATACAATATGGGCCTTGTTTATCTGACTAAAAACGATCCCGCGAAGTCCGTCGAATACTTCAAAAAAGCCACCGAACTCGAACCCGGATTTTCAGAAGCTTTTAACGATTGGGCGATGATTCTCATACAGCAGGGAAATTTTGAGGAAGCCGAAAAACTTTTGATAAAGGCCATTACGATCGAGCCTAAAAGCGTAACGTATAATATAAACCTTATCGACTGCTATAAAAAACTGGGCAAGTTTAAAGAGGCGTCGGAGATATGCGAATATCTTATAAAGCTCGATCCTAAAAACGCTCAGGCGTATGATGAGTTAGGCTATGTTTATTACCTTACCGGCAATGCCGCGAAGGCCAAAGAAAATTATGAAAAGGCCATACAGGCTAATCCGGCTTATGCCGAAGCGCACTACCGCCTCGGAGTTTTATACGATAAATCGGGGCACGCGGAAAGGGCCCTTCAGGAATATAAGGCCGCGATCAAACTGAATCCGGCCCATGTATTCGCTTTTAATAATATAGGCTTTTCTCTTATGAACAGCATGAAACTCGACGAAGCGGCCGTTTATCTGGAATCGGCGGTAAATTTAAATCCGAATTTTACCTTCGCTCTGTATAACCTCGGGATCGTTTATTATAACCGTAATAAAGGCGAAGACCTTAATGCGGCAAAGAAAATGTTTACAAAAATACTCGAGATCGAGCCTAAAAATTCTAATTTTTACAAACTGGCCTCAGACGCTCTGGCGCAGGTTGAATCTAAAAAATAAGGCAGCTAATATATAATAATGGAGAGTATAAGATGAATTTGTCGCAAATTTCAAAAAGATTTAGCAATAAAGGGTTTATGGACGGTTTTGCCGGAAAGATTTTTACCACCGGCTTTGTTTTCGGTCTGATAATATGGGCGATTCTTCGCTTTGCCGTAACTTACGACGCCGATATGATAAAAAAAAGAATCGCGAAGCTCGACGGAGAGGCCGTTTTATTATCGGGTCAGGCCATCGAATGGCGTTATTTCGACGAGCTTAAAATACAGGGCGTCGGATATAACGTTATAAACCTTAAAACACGTAAGGGCAACATACTCGTAGCCACCCTCAAAGACGCTCCCACATTAAAATCAAAGTATTTTATCGAAGCGGAAATCATAGGAAGCATCGAAACCGTAAATAAAAGGTTTAAGCTTATAAGGCCTCTTGGAAAAGATGCGGCCATAAATAAAAACCTTCCGTTCCTTCTTGAAAAAACCAGAATAAGCCTTCCTTTCACCATTTAGCATGTTAGAAGAAAAATCACGCAGATAAATAAAAAGCCCGGCGGGTTAATGCGCCGGGCTTTTTATTTATCTCGTGGAGATTGCTTTTTTAAGCTTTTCTATCATTGCTTTCACTTTGGTATTTTGCGTATCCAGGCGCATCGCCCTTTGAAACTCTATATACGCCAGATCGTAGCTTTCTATTTTAGCCAGAAACAGGCCGTAGTTATAGTGATATGTAAACGAATCCGGCACGAGTTCTATGGCCTTTTTGAATTTTTCTATGGCGTTATCCACTTCGCCCCGCCGCGCGTGTTCTATGGCTTCATTGTGAAAATCGCGCGCGCCTTTGCCTATATTCGATGTTTCTTTTATAGTTATCTGCTCTTCCCTCGCGGCGGGCTCATCTTCTTCGTCTTCTTCCGGTTGATCATCCTGCGCTCCGGCGACGGTTTTAAAAACGTCCGCCGCGGCGGTCTTAACTTCGGCGGTTTTCACTTCGGTTTCCATGGTGGCCGACGGTTCGGGAAGTTTTTCATTTTTTCCGGCCGGACTTTTTTGAGGATTATTTAAAAACTCCAGGTCGTCCATATCGAGGTATTTATTAATTTTGGTTTCAAGAGTCGCGTCCGGGGCGGATTTTTTTTCCGCTTTAACTTCTGCCGTCCGGTCCTCTTTTTCTTCAGGCGCCGCATCGCATTTTGAACATTCTAGCGTCATGCCGTTTTTGAATGAGTAGCGCCCGCCCTTCGGGCAAACGAGCTCGTATCTGAGAAATTTGGCTGACACAATGTCGCGGACGCTGACTGCGGCGTTTTCCGGCAGCTTGTTTTCGACGCGGTAAAGTTCGAGCGCGGCCATTATTCTTTTTTTGACGCGCGCGCAATCTACCTGTACGTTCACTTTATCCAGCAGCTCGCCTGCTTGTACGCCGCAAATAAAAGGCGGAAGCGCAACGATTATGGCAAGGCAGGTGAGAGACGCCTTTAAAAAATTAAATATAAGTTTAAAATGAGTGTTTGCATTCATATGAAATTTATGTTATTATTAACATATAAAATATAAAATAAAATAAAATTGATATAATATTTTAACATTTTTTTTTCATATGTCAATACTTAATAAATTTAAACCCTATTAAAATTGAGAAGTTTTACATTATAGCCGAGGTCAATCAGGTATGAAAAATGTTTCGGATTATCTTGTCGATTTATCATCGGAAGATGAAAAGATAAGGCTGAACGCCGTTATCGAACTTGGCGATTCAGACGACGAATCCGCGCTTTCGGTGCTTGCGAAATTCAAGGCCGATAAAAATTCAGCCGTAAGGTTTTATGTAAAAAAATCCATTCTCAAGTTGAAAACTAAATTTCAAAATTCTAAAGCCGACGAGCTCATCAACGAAATAAGCGATGAAGTCCGCGAAAAAATTTTAAAAATTAAAATTATAGAAAAGATTAAAGACCGCTCTAAAATAGATAAGCTGTTTTCCGATTTCGAGCAGGAAAACGACGAACTTATCCGTTCTACAATAGTTTCGGTCCTTGGTAAACTTTGCGACGAATCGCATCTCGAAAAAATTTTTAAATATACCGAAAACGCCGACAGCCGAATAGTTGCGAACGCGGTAGAAGCCATAGAATCCATCAATTCCGAAAAATCCATCGACCATCTCAAAAACCTTTTGTTCCACGATGATTCGCGCGTAAAGGCCAACGTTTGCAAGGCGTTATGGAACTTCGCCCCGGCTAAAAAAGAAGTCGCTTCTATGGTTATGGCGCGGCTGCGCGAGCTTATTACGTCGGACAAGCCGTGGATAAGAAGTTCGGCTATTTATGTGTTGTCCACCATTAAAACGGACGAAGCGGTCGAATTGATAAAAACCTGTAAAAACGATCCTGAAAAAATTATTAAAGACCAGGCCGGAGAGACTTTAAAGAAAATAGGTTTCGTCGAGGCGCCGCCTCCGGTGCCCGAAGAAAAAAAAGCCCATATAGAAGAGCTTCCGCCCGACGATATATGGCCGAAAGTAGTTTTTTATTCAAAAAAATTCTATAAATACGCGTCTGAAAAATATGCCGTTCTGTCTGAAAAATATAGCGACTCAGACTACCGCGATAAAATGAAGATCCGCCTTAAGCAGGCCGGGATCGGCATGGTTGCGCTATTTTTTTTCGTGGTCACTTTTAACGCCGTATGGGAGCTGCTGTACCCGCCGCCCAAAAAAGCCGCTCCGGTTCAAAGCGTTATACGGCAGAGCCTTTCAAATAATATCCTTGAAGCGGCCGGTTATCTTAAAGAATTGAAATATAGCGAAAGCATATCCCGGCTCCTGAAAGAACTCGAAAAAAATCCCGGCGACCCGGTAGCTAAAAAGCTGCTGGGCGTGGCTTATAATCAGCAGTCCGAATCGCTTATGAAAAACGGAAAAAACGACGAAGCCGCGGCGCTTCTCGATAAAGTTATAGAGCTCGCGCCAGAGCTTGCCGACGCATATCTTAAATATTCAAAAATACTTATGATCCAGAACAACAAAGCTAAAGCGGTCGAAATGATGAAAAAAGGCCTCGAACGGGAACCTCGTAATTCTAGCCTGAATTACGAGTACGCAAAATTTTTGATTTCAAACTCCGAGTTTGCCGCCGCCCGAGACTGTCTGCAGACCGTAATAGAAATAGAGCCGGCGAACGCCCTCGCATATTACTACCTGGCTGACTGCCTTTTGAGCTTAAACGAAAAAACCCTTGCGCGTGAATCTTACAATAAAGCGTTGTCGCTGGATCCTAAACAGTACGATATCAGGCTCCGCACCGCGGACCGCTTTCTGGAAAACGATCTGGTTTCCGACGCTATAAGCGAACTTGCGGAAATCACCTTTAAAAACCCCAAAAAAATCAAGCTGCGTGAGAAGCTCGGAAATATTTATTTTCAAATCAGTAATTTTAGAGGCGCCGCCGACGAATTCAAAGCGGTTTTAAAAGAAAACCCGAACGATTACGAGGTCAATTTTAAGATAGCCCTGTGCTATCAGGCGCTCGATAATATAGATGAAATGTTCCGCTACGTTTATAACTCCGTAAAGATAAACGCCAATTTCTATCCGGCGTATTTCACGCTCGGCAGCGTTTATGAATATAAAAAAATGGAAGCCGCCGCCAAAACCTGCTATGATAGAGTCATAAAATTGAAGCCCGACAGGCCTAACGGATATGTCGCGCTGGCGAACCTTTACATAAACGGGAATCAGGCGGCAAACGCCATAACCGTTTTAAACAACGCGCTTAAAACGATGCCTGATAATCCCGAAATTCTTTATAATCTGGGCCTCGCTTATTTGAGCGCCAAAGATAATAAAAACGCTAAAGATACGCTATCGAGGCTTATGACCATCGTGGAAAAAGACAAAGAAACGCCGGAGTACCGGCGTGTAGCTGAAATCGTATCGAAATTATAATTATCGGCCGCTAATTTTTATTCCATGTGATTTGAAAAATTCTATTTTTTCCTTTTCCGCTTCTTTACTTATTTTTAAAGTGATTTCTGCGCTCGTCGCCAGCAATATTTCGCAGCCGCTTTTATTTTCTGCTAAAGCGGGTTGCGAAGTTATCAGCGAAGAAAACCGCTCTAAAATATTCTTGTCGCCTTTTAGCGTAACTATTATGCCCGCTTCGCCAGTGGTCGAGTAGGCGGTTAAAGATGAAAAAACCGATACTTCGGCCGATGCGGCAGGCGCGTTAAGAGTGGTTTCGGCGGTAGTTTGGGGAACGCTTAACTTTACTTCTACCGTGTTTGGCGCGCTAACCGCGGTGGTATCTCCGGCGTGCCCGGCTTCTTCGGCTATCATAGCGGTAGCCGTGTCCATTGCGGGAGTTTTAACGGCCGCCGCGTTGTCGCTGCACGATAAAACTTCCACTCCTTCGGTCGTATTGCTGCAAATCTCCTGCAGCGGGCAGCCGTCGCAAAGGCTGCTGGTTTCCGCGGCGAAAGAGCCGCCTGTAGATAAGCATGCGATTAGTGACGCCGCTATTAGAATTATGAAAAATTTTACTTTCATTTTGAATTCCCCCTGATTATGTCTTTTACTGCATTTTAGCTTTATATTTTTTCAAAAGATACACTACTTCTTTATTTTTTTTCATTGACGCTATTTTTAAAGGAGTCTGTCCGAGAGCGTTTTTTATGTTAAGGTCCGCTCCGCTGTCTATTAATAGCTTTACTGCGTCGATATAGCCTTTTTCGGCCGCGGCGAAAAGAGGAGTTTTGCCTTTGGCCGTCTTTGCGTTGAGATTGGCGCCTTTTTCTATTAAAAGCTTCATCACTTCGGTATAACCAAATCCCGCCGCGAGGTATATGGGAGTAACCGCGCCGTTAGCCGGAGCGTTGACGTCCGCGCCTTTTTCTACGAGCAGCCTGACCGATTTGATATCGCCGTTAGCTACCGCAACATGTATCGGAAGCATTTTTCCTTTGACCCTGACGCAGGTGCTGTAAACGCTGTTGACGTCCGCGCCGTGATCCAGAAGATATTTGACCGCTTCTATATGGCGGCTTTGTTGAATTTCGGCTTCTTTATTGAGCCTTTCTATTTTTTTGTCGTTGAAGTAATTTTTTATGACGTAAAGTTTGCCCAGGCATGAAGCGAAAAGATCGTTTATGGGGACTTTTTTTACGTCCGCGCCTTTTTCTAAAAGCAGTTTGACCACGTTGACGTTTCCGGCGTCGGCCGCCATATGAAGCGGCGTCTGCTGATGGTCGTTTTGAATATCTACCACGGCTCCTTTTTCTATCAAAAATTTCGCTACGGCGGCGTTGCCGTGTATGGCGCAGCAGTGGAGCGGAGTGTCTCCGGCGGCGTTTTTGCCGTTCACTTTAGCTCCTTTTTCTACAAGCAGCCGCGCGATCGCCTCGGAAGAATTCAGCGAACAGACGAGATGCAGCGGAGAAGCGCCCTGATGATCGGCAGCATTTACGTCGGCGTTTTTTTCCAGCAGCAGCTTTACGGCGCCGATATGAAGATTGTCGGCCGCCTCTATTAAAGGAGTGCGCAATCCGAGGGCGCGTTCATTTATTAAGGCGCCCTTTTCGATAAGATATTTCATTAACTCGATGCGGTTGTGGCGCGCCGCCCAGTGCAGTGGCGTTCTGTTATAGCTGCCGTCTTTAAGATTTATGTTAGCGCCTTTTTCTACAAGCAGCCTGACCGTTTTTAGATCGCCCGCCGCCGAAGCGATGTGAATGGGGGCGGCTGAATTGAACCCGAAAGAATTAACGTTAGCGCCGGCGTCTATAAGCAGTTTGACCATTTTATAGCTGCCATTTCCGGCCGCTATATGAAGCGCCGTGTTACCGCTTGAATCTTTTTCTGATATTTCGGCACCGCCGTCGATTAACTTTTTAGCGGCCGCGGCGTCTCTCTTTTTTGCGGCCTCTATCAGTTGTTGCGCATGTAAAATTTCAGCCGCTGTTAAAAACATTAAAGCGAATGTTAGAAGCACCATGGATAAATTTTTTATCTTATTAAAGATGCGCATATGATATTTATTCCGCCTTTCGGTTAGATTTTTATCGATAATACTGATCAGGCAAACAAGCGTAGAGACGGGCTTTTAACCCGTCTCTACAGAATCAAGCCTTTTTATTATTGTTTATTTCAATTAGATTAATCTGATCTTCTTGTGTCTACGTTGATTACGTTAGGTCTGAACAGCGTATGTAGTATTATGAGAGGCAATTTTGCCACCGTGGCGTTTCCGGTAGAGTCTTTAACGATCATAAGCATATACGGAGTATTGCCGGGTTGAGTTTGATCCCTGAATATGCCGTAGGTTTCTACCTTTGTGCCTTTGGTTTTCCAGCTTCCCATAACTTCGGCCAGCGTAGCCGCGTCGCCCAGATCTTTTGTATCTACATAGCAGTTGGCCGTCATTGCCGCTCCGGCGGCTACAGCCTGCGGCGGAGCCAATGTAATGGTGTTATCGACGTTATCTACGACCGTTATTTCGAAACGCGTTCTGGCGTCTTCTATTAATTCGAGCATTTTTCCCTGATCGGGAAGGATTCTGTCGAAATCGTAGAAGGCTACGTTGTTTGGCGAATATTGGCTATATGTTTCGGTTATGCCGACATTCGCGTTTTTGAATTTGACCACATAGGATTGCTTGCCGCCTATATTGCCGACGCCTATATCCACTCCGTTATCGCTGGGCTTGAACTGAGTGCAGCGCCCGTCGTTATTGGGAAGCGAAATCGTTTCCAGCACGGGGTTGCCCTGATTTGGAAGCGTCGCTATTGCGCCGTCGGCAAGGTTATGGTCTTTAACGCTGGCATCGGTCTGGCCGAACGATGTGAACCTGAGCTTGTCCGGCTGAGCGGGGTCCCAGTCCAGTTCGTCGTGGTTGGCAGGATGATCGACCGGTTTCTGGTTGTCGTCGTTATCGAGAGCGCCGGTAGCCGTCATTATATATTCGCGGTAAATGTTATCGCGCGAGCGCAAAGCATAGAAGCGAAGCGATGGAGCGTCGTTATCTATTATAGAAATATACGCAGGAGCGTTCGGGAATGTTTTGCTGGACGTTGCGGTAGTGGCGCCTTGATTTACTTTGTCTTCCAGATCGTTAAAATTGCCGTCTCTGTCGAAGTCGGACATCTTATTGTTGGAGCCGTCCGCGCCCGCGGCGTATAGAGGAATATTACCCACCATATCGTATGGAATATGGTCTTTGGTGAATGCGTTTTGAGGGTTATCCAGAACGTACATCGCCCTTCTGTATGGCGCGTCCACGCCGTAGCCGGCATAATGCCTGATCGCGCGGTTTGCTTTGTTGGTAACCGGCACTGCCATATCTACTATGGTAACTTCTTCGGTAATATCCTGTACTACGCCCGGAGGACGCAAATCTACCAGCGGGTGGAGCGTTTTCTGAAGCACTTTGGTCACTTTATCGTCGGTAAATACAAGATATACGTCTTCGCTTTCCCTCAGGCCCTTTGACGCTCCGAATTCGGTCCAGGCGAGGGATTTCTGGCGGGTACCCGTCATGGCTTTGAGTGTGGATGTAATTTCTTTATTCGGGTTATTGTCGCATACATTATAGGCTATTTTTCCGCGGAACGGATCGCCCGTGGTTCCGCCGTCGTAGCCGACGCCGACTGCGGGGAAATCACCGTTAAGAACGGCGTCTTCTTTAGGATCGGTATTCTTGCCGCTTATGAAGAACGCCTGCGGCGGCTGTAAATCTTTTACCGTTATGGCAAAGCCGGCGGGTATCTGATTGTTATCGTGGTAGGTTTCCGGTCCCCAGTTCAGAGTGTTGTACTTGGTGGATGCGGTTCCATCGGGCACGAGATCGTAATATGCAAAAATCGGGCTGCCGTCGGGATTATTCATAGGAGTTCCGGTTTTGCTTAACTTTTGAGAACGTCCTTCCCATTTTACCTTGGGATGTTTGAAAACTATGTACAGATAATACTTACCAGGATCGAGCGGCATATCGAAAGCGTATCTGAGGTTGACTTCTACGTCGAAGGTTCTTTCGCCGCTGCCGGCATCTGTGAAACTGGACCACTTAACAGCCTTTTCGCCTGAAACGAATGTTTTTTCGTCGGAAAGACGGCCTTTGGCTATTAAAATATCGGGCCTCAGCCTGTCTACAGGCGGATTAATTCCCGCGGCGGCCGGTTCTATAGCGGTTTTATGGAATATGCTGGTTCCATCCGGCCTCATTTCTTCGGCGGCGAGGTACCATTCATATTCTATGCATCCGCGGTCGGCTTTATTAAGCGGCGTCGTGGGGTTCGCGCTGGTTCCTGCGCCCACTACCCATGTAGGAAAGTCGGTTCCGGGTTTTCCGAATATAAGGTTAAGCGGCACTCCGGCGAGTTCCGGAGGCACGGCGGTGAGTGTGTTGGAACCAGGGGCTTTTTCGCCGAAGTTGCGAAGCAGCGGTTCGACAATGGTGTTGGCTCCGTCTTTTTTACTGTTGGAAGGCCGCGCCGGCGCTCCGGTTGTGTAATCTTCGCCGCCGTCGCTCGGGCCGAGGCCCCACGCGGTTACCGCGTCGTCGGGGTAGTCCCAGCAGCCGATGCCGTTATATGTGGTCATTAATTTCTGGGCGCTCATGTCGCCCTGTTCGTGATTGAAAGCTTTTACGAACCTGATTTTTGCGCTGGCTTTCCATACGCCCGGCTGATTTTCGTTAATGGTTGAGTCGCCGGTTATTTTTATGTTAGTAATGTATCTGTCTGGTTCGGTTTTCTTGGCGGTTACGACTACGTATCTTTCTGCGACATCGCCTTCCGCGCCGTCTTTTACGCCGTTACCTGCGGTGCCGCCGCCCGCGCCGTTATCGAAAAACAATAAATGCGTCTTTGCGTCTTTGCAGCCAGGTTTAGTTTCGCGGTCGGTTATATATGAAGGATAGCTGAGAACTCCGTAATTCCACTTTCTGGCGGTGGCTATAAGGCTGACTTTATATATGCCGGGTTCGTTAGGCGTAAAAGCGAAATCAGGCGAAGCTTCTGCCGCAAGGGAGTTTTCCGCGCTGGGAAGAACCTTTGAATTGACGCCCTGAGAGCAGTACCACGTTCCGTCAGTTATAGTAACGCCGGCTGGATTTACCCAGTCGGAAGGAAGCATCGCGGCGGTAACTTTGACGACCGACGCGGTGACTTCGGTTCCTGTTCTCGAGGTCTTAAAAGACGTGTTGGGGTCGATGATTTTTTTCATGGGTTCGACCATTTCGACCCGCCAGTAATAGCATGCCGTCGCGGGGCGGATTGCGAAATCGAAACCGCCTATCGCGCCGTTATCGTTTACGTCTTCGAGCGCGCTGCCGGATTTAATGTTTTTCTTGACTACGTCGTCAGCGATGAATTTTGGCGGCGAGTTTTCCATGTAGCAGCGGTATTGTTTATCTTCTTCTATTTCGTCGCCCATTATTTTGCTTTCGCCGAGAACTCCGCCGCCCCGGGTTGTTGTGGTTATATCTTTTCTGGCGATGGGGGCGAGATCCGATTTTTTTACATTATTTACATCTACAGGCGTTACATTAGATGACACAATATCTACGCACATCTTTTCGTTATTGCCGGACGGCGGGCCGGCGAGGTTGATAGTGGCGAGCGCGAGCGGTATATCGTCGGGTTCTGAAAGCGCCTCCGCCGGCCCGACGAGAGGTTCGTCGGAAGCGTCGGGAGTTCTGAACGTTTCTAAGAACATGGCGTCCTGTTCGCCGACTTTAAAATCGTTTTCTTTCTTCTCTGTGCCGTTGTAGTATTCTATCTGGTATAATTCGCTGGCTATACGGGCCCTTGTTTTGCGTTTCCATTTCCATACGTTGACGCCGCTTTCTACGAAAGGTCCTTCTGGCTTGTTAGCTACGGTCAGCGGTATAGGGTTTGTTAATGTCGAGTTGGGATGCCAGAAAGTGGCCGGATCATTTTTATCGTGTACCGTGCGGGGGCTGGTGAGGTAGTAAACGCTTCCGCTTCCGTCGCCGGCTATGACTTTAATATCGGTCTTGGTAAGATCTTTGAGCCCGGATTTGTATCCGCCGGCGGCTGAGGGAACATAGCCGCCGCCTTCCATTTTATTCCATCTTAATTTTTTAGCTTTAGTTTTGTCGTATTTTTTTCCGGGCGAGCCGGGAGCTTGAAGCAGAATGTAACGCACGCCGCCGGTGCCGTCCCATTGATCGGCCACGGTGAAGCCTATAACGTCCCAACCGGTGGGATCGCTTGTAGGCGCGGTATAAACATAATCCGTACTTTCGTTTTTAGTTGCGGCGCCTATGCTGAATGTTTGAGCGCTGAGCGGCTGAGTGTTGTGCAGGCCGTTTACGACCGGAGCTGCTACGCTGTGAAATACGGCGCTGTTCATCTGTGGAATACCGAAAGAATTGTTGTTTACCATTCTTATAGTACCCATTTTTATTACCGGCTCGGGAAGCGATGAATAAACGTAACGGCGGCCTGCGCCGGTAGTGGTGAAACCGATTTTATAGTCGGTGTTTACTACGCCGGGGGTTTCGTCGAGAAAGCCGGGGTGCATGGATTCGGCGCAAGAAGTGGCGCGCTGGCGTTTGTATGACATGTTAACGGTATTGAAAACGTTTTCGAACATATCGGTAAACGAGCAAGCCTGGCCCTGCAAATCGGTTTTATCGAGCTTGAAAACCGGGTCTGGAGCTGCCGTAGGATATGCTCCGGCAGGGACATAGGCGCCCGACATGTAATGGCTTATCCAGAGATTGACGCGCTGTACTTTTACGTCGTATTTGATCTGCCATGTAACGTTAACATATTGGCTGAGGCCGCATTTGGTGGAACGGTCTCCGTCTTTATAATCGTTAGCGCCTATATACCAGTAATTGAGCGGAATTCTTCTTATATTACCCTGGGTTCCGGGATATTTTGCCTGATATGCGGCTTTTTGGGGCGGATCGGTAGGCTGTTTAAATGCGTAGCCCGCCGGAACCGAAGGCGG
>MWBZ01000067.1 GCA_002069765.1 bacterium ADurb.Bin243 | reverse complement strand
CAGCATGAGCTTTTCGCCGCTGCAGTAAAAAAACGCGTAACGCGGCCTGAACTTCATGGGCGAAAGCGTGAGCTTGAAGTGGTTCAATATTTTTCCCTTGGACTGTCCGTTGGCGTTTCCGCTGCTTTTTTCTATGTTTTCAAGAGCGAAATAAAGCCGGTTTATTTTTGACTGGGTCGCGCCGATGGTTATTAAAACCGAAAGAGTGTTGAATGTAGTTTTTTCGATCTGTATGTTATATTTGTTGGATAATATATGCTCGATTTCCTTGGCCGTCATGCCGGTTTGCGAAACGTCGATGGTGAGTTTTGTTTTGTCGAGGCGCACCCGGTCGTTTTTTATTTCGTCGGATATGAGATCTTTTAATTCTAAAACCCTGAATTTTTTAAGCGAATTAATAGCTTTGGTAAGAGTGTCCGACATTTCAAGAGCGCGTGAAAGCAAAGAATAGCCTTCGAGCGCCATCTGCTTACGAGCGGCGTCGAGGGAGGCGATCATGGGATACTGCGGCGAAGTGGAGGTGTGCATGTTGAGATTTTCCATGAAGAAATCCTCTATCTGATCGAAATCCGGGTCGTTTACGTGGATCATAGAGGCCTGGCTGAAGGCGCTCATGGTTTTATGGGTGGACTGCGTCGCATAGTCGGCGCCGGCCGCCATGGCGCACGGATAAAATTCGTAATGAAAGCGCGCGTAGCCGAACCAAGCCTCGTCGACGATGACTTTTATCCGGCGTTTATGGGCTTCTTTGACGATGTCGGCTATATCGTATATGAGCCCGTCGTAAGTGCAGTTGGTGAGAAGCAGGACCTTTACTTTCTTGCCCATTTCAATGGCTTTATCCATGGTTTCGATTATTCGTTTTTTCGGGACCGGCCCGAATATTCCAAAATTATTATTTACCGAAGGCATAAGGTATATTGGTTCCGCGCCGCTTATTATTATACCGTAATGCACGGATTTATGGCAGTTGCGGTCCAGTATGACGCATTCGCCGGGTTTGACCAGCGTCTGAAGGAGTATCTTATTCGAAGTGGACGTGCCGTTGGTCGAAAAGAAAGTGCGCCTCGCGCTGAAGGCGCGCGCCGCAAGCTCCTGCGCTTCCTTTATGACGCCTTTGGGATTGAGCAGCGAATCGAGCATCGGCACTGAAACTGAAATATCCGATGTGAAGAGGTTCTGCCCGAAAAAATTATAAAAATCGCTCATCCATGGAGAGTTTTTAACTGAATAGCCTGACGCATGGCCGGGCGTATGCCATGCATCGCTGGCTTTCTTTGAATATTCCATGAGCTTTTCGAAAAAAGGCGCGCGGAACTTCGAATTTATGAATTCGGCCTTGACCTTTACCGCTATATCGTCGAAATCGCGGTCGCCTTTATAAAAATAGCCGTTGAGATTTTCGCCGTTGAGGACTTTTTGCGCGTTACGCTCGTTGGTGTATAAAAATATATTGACGTCGTATCTTATCTTCAAAAATTCGTTGATCATTTCGCGTCCGCTTATTTTGCGGGCTTTGCGCTGTTCGGTTATCAGTTCCCATTCGGTGAGAAGGGCATGGATGGTGCCGTCTTTTTTCAGATATTCTATGGCTTCGTCGAAATTAGAAGCCGCGACTATTTTGAGTCCGCGGGCCGCGAGCTCTTTTTCTTCGTCGAGCAGGCTGGCCAAATTGGGGTTTATAAGCAAAACCTTATAGTCCATTATTTCCTCCGTATTTTATGTGGCGGATGATAAAAAAATTCGATACTTGAAAAATCTTCGCGCCGGACCGGTAATAAAGAATTCCGCGTGGCGTTATGCCGGCGAATAATTTCTTTTTTTAAAAAAATAAAATAAGCAGCGCCGCGCTTCGCGTCCGCCACTTACATTTATACTGCTTACTAAATATTAATTTATAGTTGATTAAATAACTAAACTATTAAACATGCCCGTGATTTAACGAACTTATTATATAATAAAAATAAATAAAATTCAATATAATTAAAAAAACAATTTTAAAAAAAATGAGGAAGGCCGGTTTTTAAGCCGCGCCTTCCTCATTTTTTTATCAAATTATTGATGTTATTAATTTTCGCGGTATTTTTTCGCGATTTCTTTTGCCATTTCAAGCGTGGTGGCTTCTTTTGTAACTTTTCCGTCTTTGGCGCCTTTTACCATATCGTAGGTGCGCACGTTGCCTTCGGCGATGACCTGCGCTACGGCTTTTTCGAGTTTGGAGCCTTTTTCTGTTTCGCCGAGCCAGTCGAGCATTAATTTGACCGTAAGTATCATGGCTATGGGGTTTACCTTGTATAGGCCGGCATATTTTGGAGCCGAGCCGTGCGACGGTTCGAAAACGGCGTATTTATCGCCGATGTTGGCGGAGGATGCGAATCCCATGCCGCCGACCATCTGCGCGGCAAGGTCCGATAATATATCGCCGAACATATTTTCGGCGACGATTACGTCGTAATCGAGAGGATTTTTAAGCATCCACATGGTCTGGGCGTCGATATTGGTTTCGTACATTTTTATTTCCGGATATTCTTTTGCCACTTCGCGCGCAGTTCTGATCATGAGTCCGCCCGTTTCGCGAAGCACGTTCGGCTTATCGACGACCGTTACGGATTTGCGTTTGAATTTGCGGGCGAATTCGAACGCCTGTCTGACTATATTTGCGCACATCTGGCGGCTCATTATGCGCGTGGACATCGCTATGTTTTCAAGGCCGAATTTTTCGAATTTGGAAATGGCCTTGTTATGTTTTGCGATCACGTCGAAAACTTCTTTTGGCAACGGGTGAAATTCCACTCCGCCGTACATGCCTTCTGTGTTTTCACGGAAAATGACCCAGTCGATATCGCTTCTGAGCTCGAAATTAAGGGGATTACCGGGATATGATTTGCAGGGCCTCAGGCATGTGTGCAGATTGAGCTCCTGACGCAGCGACACGATAGGGCTTCTATATACGAGGCCTTTTCCTTTCAATTCGGCGACGAGCTCTTTATCGGCCTCTTCTTTGGGTTTTGAGGTAATAGCGCCGAAAAGCGCGCAGGTGGTTTCACCGAGGAGTTTTTTAGTTCTGTCGGGCAGCGGGTTTCCTTCTTTGCACCAGAATTCCCAGCCTATATCGCCATGGATATATTCGGCGTCGAGTTTCATTTCGTCGAGCACTATTCTTGCCGCTTCCATAACGTCATTGCCCACGCCGTCTCCCGGCAGCCAAGCGATTTTGTACTTTGCCATCTATTCCTACCTCCAGATATTTTTTTGTGTTGAGAGCGTATATTTTTCAATTGGAATTATTATACCATATTTTTTTTTGCGCGCAATAAAAATTTAATTTATATTTTTTTACTGCAAAAAGCATTTAGCCATTAGCCGCAATCGGTTTCTGGGCGTTTGGCTCCGGCAAAGAGAAGCGTAATTACTTGCCGGAATGAAAAATAACTTTTACGATGCCATGCCGTTCGCGTTAAGGTTATTTTTTCAATATGAACCCTGTTTTAACTATGCAGTGTGGATCGGTAAATATGAACTTTTTGTTCATTGACTGCTCGTCCGGGTTCTGTTTCATAAGTTCCTTGACGGATGGATCGGAAACAAAAACCATCCAGAAAAAAACGTCGATTTTTTTTGATTCCAGCGCGGTGAATCTAGCCTGTGAATCCATCGATACTACTTCTATGTTTTTTCCGGTAAGCTTTGAAATTTCGGCCAGTAAAGCTATATTGAAACCGGCCGGTTTTCCGTCCGCCGCTATGTAATCGAGGGGCGGCATATCGCCGGATACGCCGACATATATAGTTTCAGCCGTATCGGATGCTTTCTCGATCTTTGCAGCCGCCGGTTCCTGCCCGACCGGAAGTTCCTTTATCCACTTGGTTTCAAGCTCGGCCAGTTTGCCTGTTTCTTTGAGTTTTTTAATAGCCGCGTCAAACGAGTCCTTTAAAGCGCCATCGGAGCTTCTCATGCTCATTACGATCTCGAGGCCGCCGGGAGTGTTGATTGCCTTAAGGTCGTGGTTTCTTCTGGCTACATAATTGGCAGTGATATCGGTTGTCATCAAAAAATCCGCCCTGCCTGACTTTATCATAGCCAGGCCGCTGGTAATGGAATCGCAAAATATGAAATTTTTGACCGAGCAATTGCATGCGGCGTTTGTCATAGTTTTTAAGTTTTCTTCGGTCCATCTGTCAAAAATAACGGTACCGATTTTATCGTTTAAAAAAGGGTATTCTTCTTTTTCAACGGTAACGTATTCAATAGACGCTTTAGAAGCTTCAATTTCAGAAGTCTGTGCAACGCAGGGAGCCGGGGATGTAACAAGCGTGCCTGCCGCGAATAAGGTTAATGCCCATTTTTTAAATTCCATAAATATCTCCTTAATTACATGTTAAATTATAATTATGATTTTTTTCACTCATTAACTTATTTTTTAATAAATCGCGATAAAAAAATCAAAATTGATTTTACTTCACTATTATTAATTTGTCAAGAAAAAGCATTTATAAACTATATTTTTATAATAATTTGCCTTCATATTACAGTAAAAAATGAAATATCTATTTTATAGGCAATTATACCCGGATATGTGAAACTTTCGGCTTATAGACAGCCCGCCTTTTTTGTGGTATAATTCAACATCCTATGAGAAGCATAAAGAGGTATCTTATAAAAATAACTTCCTTTTCGCCCAACTGCAGGTTTTTTATCTTTTCGAACGCCATGCTGAGTTTCGGCATTTCATCGATTGAAGTTTTCCTGGGCCTTTATTTTCTGGAACTTAAATTTAGAGAAGATTTCATAGGCACTTATTACGCGGTTTCCACGGGCACTTCGGCGGTTTTACTGCTGCTCGCCGGCAGGCTGTCCGATAAGATCGGCCGCGTGGCGAGTTTTTATATAACTCTTGCGGGGCATTTCTTCGGATATTCGCTTCTTTTTATGTTCCAGAGCAAAGCCGCCATTTTTTTGTGCGCTTTCATCAACGGCGCTTCTGCCGCTTTGCGCGCCTGCACGTCCGCCCCGTTTCTGCACGAAAACGCCAGGCCGCCGGAGCTTGACTACGTATATTCGGCCTCTTCCAGCTATATGCTTATGGGTGCCATGCTGGGAAACGTTTGCGGCGGCTATATGCCCATAGCGCTCGTTAAGGGCTCGCGTCTGGCGGGCATTGAAACGCTTTCGGCGGGTGCGTCTTACCGTTATTCGATATTGATTTCCATGGCGTTTATTCTCTTATCTGCATTGCCGCTTTTTTATATTTCCGGCGCTGCCGGAGCCGGTTCTTCGCGGGATAAATCTCCGGGCGGCGATTCCATCCGGAATAAAAACTTTTCAGGACCGCCGTCGGGAAGGTTATATAATAAATTTGTAATATACACTTTTTTCATAGGCTGCGGAGCCGGGCTTATCGTGCCTTTTTTTAACATTTACTTTGCGCAGAAATTCGCGCTGGATTCGGGCGAAATAGGCGTGATATTTATGCTCGCAAATATTATTACGGCCTTTTCGATGCTTCTGACTCCTGCTATCACGATCAGGTACGGTAAAATCAATTCGATCGTTTTTATGGAGATCGCGTCTTTGCCTTTTCTTCTGGCGCTGGGGTTTTCGGGCTCTTTTAATATGTGCGTGATATCTTATCTGGCGCGGAACGCTCTGATGAATATGAATAACCCGGTATTTACTAATTTTATAATGGAAAATACCGATGCCGGCCAGAGGGGAAGGGTTAATTCGATAGTGACTCTCGGCGACAACTTTTCAAGAACCGTTTCGACGTATATTTCCGGAAGGCTCATGACGAATCACGGAGTCGGCCTGCCTTACGTCATTACCGCCGGTTTTTATCTTTCGGCGGCGCTGTTCGCCTATTTTTCGTTCGCTAAAATCGAAGCCGGCAGCAAAAAATGCCGCAGAGATTTTTCATGATATTGCTGCGTACTTGTTTATGACGCCTTCTATTTCGCTTACGTTGATCGGTTTTGAAATGCAGGCGGCCATTCCGGCTTGCAAGTAAGAATCTATGTCGTCTTTCATGGCGCTGGCCGTCATGGCTACTATCGGAGTGGCGCGGTCGAACTCTCTTATTTTAAGGGTTGCCGATATTCCGTCCAGTTCGGGCATCTGGACGTCCATGAAAATGATGTCGAACTTTTCGGCGCGAGCGGCGCGTACGGCGCATGCGCCGTCTTCCGCTACGCTCACCTCGTGCCCGAGCATTTTTAAAAGCTTGAGCATAAGCGCTATGCTCGGCGGGCTGTCTTCGGCGAGCAATATTTTCCGGCTTTTTTTAACGTTTCCGCCTCCTATTTTAACCGCGGGAGCGTATGCGCCGCCGCCTTTGATGAGCGAGCCTTTCTTCAGGTTTAATTTAAAGAAGAATTTGCTGCCTCGGCCTGGCCGGCTTTCGACGAATATTTTTTCGGCCCCCATTAGTTTTACGAGCTGGTTGGAAATGGCCAGCCCGAGACCGGTGCCGCCGAAACGCCTCGTGGTGGAGCTGTCGGCCTGAACGAATGGCGAAAAAATCTGTTCGAGCTTTTCCCGGGCGATTCCGATGCCTTCGTCGCTGACGCCGAAAGTCACGGCCGCTTCCGTTTCGGTTTCCGAGTTTTTTTCGAAAATGATTCGGATCTTTCCGGATGCGGAAAATTTTATGGCGTTCGTGGCGAAATTTAAAAGCACCTGCCTGAGCCTGTTTGAATCCCCTATGAGCATATGCTTTAATTCATAAGTATTGCCGATGTCCACGTCTAATTTTTTTGCGTTCAGCATGGGCATTACGATTCCGACTACTTCATATAGTATTCTGGCGGGGTCGAATTCTATATTCTCTATTTCTAATTTACCGGCTTCTATTTTTGAAAAGTCCAGTATGTCGTTGATCAATGATAAAAGCGCCTGGCCGCTGGTTTTGATGTGACTCAGACAGTCGAGCTGGTTTTCGTCCAGCTTCGTGTTGTACATCATATCCGAAAAGCCTATTATCGAGTTCATGGGCGTTCTGATTTCGTGCGACATGTTGGCGAGAAAATCGCTTTTCATGCGGTTGGCCCGCTCGGCTTCCATGCGCGCTTTTTTAATTTCATTCTCGGCGTTGCGCCTTTCGGTAATGTCTTCGAAGCTTTCTATTTTACCGGTTATATTGCCGTTTTCGTCTTTTATGGCGCCTGTTTTCTTTAATATGTATATAATTCTGCCGTCTTTAGTTTTAAATTCGCCTTCTTTAATGACATATTGATTTTCGCAGAGCTTTTTTGTGATTTCTTCGGAATTCGTATGCCTTTCGCCGCAAAAAAACGGGCATGTCTTGCCGACGATTTCTTCCGCCGGATATCCGGTTATCGCTTCTGCGCTTTTATTCCAGCTGGTAACTATGCAGTCGTTTCCTGAAGTAAAAACGCCGCTCGGCACGAGATTATAAAACAGCTCGATCATGTTTTTTTCGCGGTTCAGATTTTGCGTTCTTTCAGTTACGAGCTTTTCGAGTTCTTCGTTGGCGTTTTTAAGAAACGTTTCCGCTTTTTTTCTTTCGGTTATATCGCGAGCGATTCCGGCAAGACCGATTACTTCGTCGATGTGATTGAATATAGGCTTTTTGATGATTTCGAGATAGGCGGTGCTTCCATTCCGATATTTCGAACTTTTTTCATAAATCAGGGCGACGCGGCCGGATATGACTCCGCGATCTTCGGTTGTATGTTCTTTTGCGTCTTCCGGCGGATAGATTTCGAAATCGGTTTTGCCGATTATTTCATTTTTAGGCCTGGCCGTAAAATCGGAAAACGCGGAGTTAACGAGCAGGTAAAAGCCGTTTTTATCTTTTATCCAGGCGATGGAAGGAAGGCTTTCTATGAAATATTTCAGCTGGTTTTCTTTTTCATGAAGCTCGTACATGCGGTTCTGGATCAAAAGCTCGAGGTCTTCGGTATAATCTTCGAGTTTTAGCTCGTTGAGCTTTATATCATGGATATCGATGCAGCTTCCCATGTAACCCGTGAAATTGCCGTCACCGCCGTAAAGCGGCGTCCCCCGATCGACTATCCATCTATATTGCCCGTCATGGCGTTTAAGCCTGTATTGCACGGTGAAATCGGATTTTTGTGCAAATGCCGCCCGGATAAGCCTTAGCGCTTCTTTGGAGTCGTCTTTGTGAATGGATTCGGTCCATCCGGATTCAAGTTCCGCATCCAGAGGCCTGCCCGTAAATTCAAGCCAGCGCCTGTTAAAAAAGTTGCGGTTGGCGGAGGTATCGCATGTCCAGACCATTACCGGCATTTTGTCGAGGGAGTCGCCGGCGCACTGTATGTTTTCTATAATATTTTTGTTTGAAATTTCGTCGGTCTCTTTCATAATTCACTTTCGGTAAAATAATTAAACCATGATGACTAAAATTAAATAGAGGCGTTTTCGTTTGATTTTTAATTATGTATTTAAAAAAATAAAAAGGCTTTATGGAATGCGATATCGAAGCCGCGGGCGGAAGGCTTATATGGCCGTTCCGCCCTGTGAAAAAGGTTTTTCGCTATTCGATTATTTGCCGGCGGAAAGTTCTTTTTTTATATGTTCGATGAGCCCGCCGTCTTTGAGTATTGAAAGCATATGCTCCGGCAGCGGCGGAAAGCCGTAAACGCCTGCTTTAGCTTTTATTTTGCCGGTTTCGAAGTTGATTTCTATGTTTTCGTGGTTTTCGATCTTTTCGATTTCTTCAGCGCATGTTATGATTGCGATTCCCTGGTTTATGGCGTTTCTGAAATAAATGCGCGAAAATGATTTGGCGACGATGGCCGCGATTCCGAGCGCTTTGAGGCAGGTGGCCGCCTGTTCGCGGGACGAGCCGCAGCCGAAGTTTTTGCCTGCCACGATAATATCGCCCGGCTGTATTTTTTTTGAAAACCCTTTCTCATGGCCTTCGAAAGCGTACTCGGCCATCTTTTTGGGGTCGCGTTCTTTAAGGTATCCGCCCGGATAAATGATATCGGTGTCTATGTTGTCTCCGAATTTAAGGACTCTTCCTTTTATTATATTTTCCATTTCAATACCTCCTGTAATTAAACGAATTCGCGAGGGTCGGTTATTTTTCCGGTTATAGCGGAAGCGGCGACCATGGCCGGCGAGCCGAGATACACTTCGGCCGCGGCCGAGCCCATTCTGCCCTTGAAATTTCTGTTAGAGGAGGAAATGACCCTTTCTCCGTCTGCAAGAAGCCCGGCGTGAGCGCCGAGGCATGGGCCGCACCCGGGGTTCATGACGACCGCTCCGGCCTGTATGAGCTCGGTTATATAGCCTTTTTCGATGGCCTGCAGAAGGACCGTTCTGGAAGCCGGAAATACCAGCAGGCGTACGTTTTTGGAAACCTTTTTTCCCTTAAGAATGGAGGCGGCGATTTCTATATCGTCGAGGCGGCCGTTGGTGCAGGAGCCGAGAAGCGCCTGGTGCACTATTGTTTCCGGCATCGCGCTGATGTTTTTGACGTTGTCCACGTTATGAGGGCAGGCTACCTGCGGTTCGAGAGCCGATGCGTCTATGTCGAGCGTCTGTTCATAGCTGGCGTCCGGATCCGAATAAACGGCTTTGGATTTGTCGAAAGGAAGGCCGCTGGCTTTGAAATAGTCTTCGCTGACACTGTCGAACGGGATAAGAGCGCACTTGGCGCCCATTTCCATTGAAAGGTTGGAAAGCGTCATGCGTTCGGAAACGCTCATGCGTTCTATGGTATCGCCGTAAAATTCCACGGATTTATAATTGGCGCCTTCTACGGTTAACCTGCCTATAATGTGCAATATTAAATCTTTTGCATATACGCCTTTTTTAAATTTTCCCTTAACCGTTATTTTAAGGGTTTCGGGAACGCGGAGCCATATTTTGCCCGTGGCCCAGATGGCGGCCATTTCGGTGGCGCCTATTCCGGTGGAAAGGCATCCTACGGCGCCGTAAGTGGTAGTATGCGAATCTGTTCCCACCACGAGCTCGCCGGGGCGCGCGTGGCCTTTTTCCACCATTACCTGGTGGCAGATGCCTTCTATTATGTCGTAAAAATGAGTTATATTCTGAGCTTTTACGAATTCACGGATCTCTTTGTGGATGTTGGCCGATTCTACCGATTCGGCAGGAGTTCTGTGGTCGAGAGGAATAACTATCTTATCTTTAGCCCACACGTTCGGAAGCCCGAACTGCTTGAATTGTTTTATAACGAGACCCGCGTTATCGTGCGACATCGCGAAATCGGGTTCTACTGTGACTATCTGGCCGGGCACTACCTTATCGAGCCCGGCTTTTCCTGCGAGTATTTTTTCAGCCATTGTCATACCCATAATTTTTATCACCCCATAATTTTTATTTTAACTATATTTAAAGAGAGTAAAGTAAATAAACCTGAAAGAAAAGCGGCATAATAAAATAGAGAACAGATAATAGAGAATAGAGAACAGATATGGACTTCTTTATATTTTAAGTAAGTTTGTTATGGTTTTCGACTTTTTTAAAACATCAAAAATCATTAACTATTCACTATTCACTGTTCGCTAAACACTACTATTTGTGGAACGGTTCGAAATTTGCGAAATCGGCATGGTTTATTATATAACCTTCGGTGATGCGCCTGCCCAGATCGCCCTCTTTGGCATGAGTGGCTATCATGTGCGCCACTTCTTCGGGCATATCGAATTTTCCGCAGAGCATAACTCCCGAGAATGGATGGCGAAGAAGCTCTCCTGAACGGCTTTTTGAATATCCGGTTTCGGTCTTTTTGTATTCCAGTAGTTTTCCGACGTCGTGAAGTATAGCGCCGGCCGTGAGATAGTCCATGTTAATTTTTATGCGCTCGTGATAGGTTTCGGAAATGGCTTTCGCCATGGCCAGGGCCGTTTTGGTCACTCCGCGGGTGTGCTCGCAAAAGCTGATATTGCATTCTTTGATCAAAAGCGTAAATGGAATTCTATCGAGATCGTCTATTGTCCAGCCGCCTCGCGAAAGCGCTTCCTGCCAAACGTTTACGACTTTTTCGCGAAGCGAAAGGTCTACTATCAGGTTGATTTCTGGTATTTTTTTGATTAACGCCGCCTGGTCGAATGACATAAAAATAATACCGCCTTTCAATTATTATTAACGTAAAAACAAAGCAATGTATCGATGATTTTTTTTGTTAAAACGACTTAGCCGTTTAATGGTTTCGGGTAATTTGGATTATACATTAACCGTGATTTTTTGTCAATATGTAAGACGTTTTATTTATTGACGGCCGGGCGTTTTTAACGTTTAAACGTTTTCGGCCGGAAGCGTTATAGTTACGATGAGCCCACCGTTTACGGCGTTGCGTGCGTCTACCGTTCCCGAGTGAAGAAGCACGGCCCGTCGCGTTATCGCCAGACCGAGCCCGCTGCCGCCGCTCTGGCGTTCGCGTGCGTTTGAAACTCTGTAGAACGGAGTAAATATGTTTTCCAGTTCCGATTCCGGCACGCCGCGACCCGCGTCACGGACAGTTATTTGCGCGAACCCGGCCGAATCTTTTGTCAATTTTTTGAGGCTCACTTCTATTTCGGTTTTTTCGGGCGCATATTTGACGGCGTTTCTTATGACGTTTTCGACCGCGCGCATAATCAATTCTTCGTCGCCTCTGACGGTTATTTCTTCAAATTCTTTTATCGTGACTTTTTTTCCGCCGCCCTGCGCTTCAAAGTCCGCGTCGGCCGACAATTTTTTTATGAGCGCGCCGAGGCAAAACGGTTCGCTGGCAGGAATTTTGATGCCGCTTTCCAGCCTGGTGAGAGAGAGCACGTCGCCGATTAAAGCGTTAAGCGTTTGAGCTTCGTGCGCTATTCTGTTAAGGGGTTTTTCGGCGGCTTCTCCGCTTTGCTTCCTGGCTATTTCCAGCGCCACTCCAAGCCGGGCAAGCGGAGAGCGCAATTCGTGGGAAACGTCCGCCAGAAGCTGCCGCTGCTGGGTCATAAGGTTTTCGATACGTTCGGCCATCCTGTCGAACGCTTCTGCGAGCTGTGAAAATTCGTCTTTTCTTCCGGCCATCGCTCCGCCTGTCCTGTAATCGAGCTCGCCTTCGGAGAACCTTTGAGCGGCTTCGCGAAGAGCGAATATGGGCGAGCTGATATAGGCTGCAAGAAGATAGCATACTCCTGCGGAAATAAGAATGATTATAAGGATTCTCATGATCATTCGTTGAATTTCATTGCCCGGCTGTGGAAATTCTCCCGGTTTTTCCAGATGCACCACGGCGTAAAGTTTGCCGTCGGGGCCGGTGATGGAGCGGGCAAATAATTTTTGCCCCTCAAAATCATAACGTTCGGGTTTTTTGCTTTTAAAAGCCGCGGAAGCTATCTTTTTTTGGCCTTCGTCGAGATTTTTTCCGCTTATTTCATAGAGAGCTTCATCGACTACGAATATTTCGCCTTTTTTTTCGTCTTTATCCGAAGCGGATTTTTGCATGCCCGAATGGCGCTCGATCACTTCCGAAGCATAGGCGGTTAGTATTCTGTCGTGAAATCCGTGAAACGGTCCCCTGAACGGCCCGGATTGGGTGAGCCAGTCGAAGGCGAACTGCGATAGAACTATCAGCACCGTAAAAAGCCAGAAAGAAAGATAGATTTTTATAAAAATGCTTATTTTTTTCATTAGAAATCCTTTTGTTAAATTGAAGGCGAGGCTCGCGCCGGCGATCATGCCGGAAAAAATTATGCTTCCGGGCGTCCGGCGGGATCTGAAACGTATAAATATCCTGCGTTGCGGATTGTTTTTATGCGTTCGATCCCCGGCGCGCTGCAATCGAGTTTTTTTCTCAGTTTGCTTACGTGCACGTCGATGCTCCTGTCGTAAGCCGAAGCGTCCCTGCCCAGAGCGACTTTAAAGAGCGTTTCGCGCGTGACCATTTCGCCGGCGCTGCGCAGAAGGATTTCAAGTATGCAGAATTCGACGGAGGTTAGTTCTATATTGAATCCCGCGCAGGTAACTTTCCTTGAGCCTATTTCCATTTGCAGATCACCGGAAACCAGTGTTTTAAAAGATTTTGACTGACGGCCCGGGTCCGGCGTTTCGTTTCGGGCTCTTCTTAAAACCGCTCGAATCCGAGCTATTAATTCCCGAGGATTGAAAGGTTTTGGCAGGTAGTCGTCCGCTCCCATTTCTAGCCCCACGATCCTGTCTATTTCTTCGCCGCGCGCGGTAAGCATGATTACCGGCGTAGCTGTTTCCGGCCTTATTTTTCTTAGCACTTCGAATCCGTTTATTTCCGGAAGCATTACGTCCAGAATTATTAGATCGTATCGGCCTTCGACGGCCGCTTTAGCCCCGCCGGCCCCGTCGTTCGCCGACGTCACCGAAAAGCCTTCCGCCGAAAGGTATTCTGTTAAAAGTTCGCACAGACCGGTGTCGTCGTCTATTATAAGTATTTTATTCAACGCAGCCCTCCGTATTTAATTCCGTTTTGATCGACGCTAAAAAACGCCTTATGGTTTTATTATATCACATTAGGCTTATATACGAAATAAAAATAGTGTAAATATTTTTATTCCGGCTTAACATAACTTTACAATAGTTAACTATAATTAACCGTGAAAATGCCTGAATTATCCGATAATTTAATTGGAGGATAAAACTTTTCGCGCCAGGCGCGAGGTAATAAGGAGGAATATTACGATGAATTCTGTAAACGGCGCAAGCGGATTTAACGCTCTAAAAATGTCGGAATTGCGAGATAAAATGTTTTCGCGAATAGACTCGAACGGCGACGATAAAATCGGAAAGGAAGAGTTTATTAAATTTAAGGCCGCCGGGCCCGGCGGAGGAAAAAGCGCGGAAGAAATTTTTAACGAAATAGACGCCGATAGCGACGGCGTAATCAGCAGGCAGGAAAATGAAGATGCGATGAAAAAAATGGCCAGGGAGGGCAAAGTCAACAGGCCGCAGACGGGCGGCCCGCAAGGCCCGCCTCCGGGCGGCGGCTCGCAGGGCGTATCGCGCTCGGACGAATCCGAAGACGAAAATTTAAACGGGATTCCCGACGATGAAGAAACTAAAGACCCACGGCTTACTCTGGAAGAATTTTTAAAAGAGGTTATGAAGAAATATACTAAAAATATAGAGCCTGAAGAAATTGCCGGAAATGAAAAAAAGGCGAACGGAACTTCGACGCTGGAAAAAGATCTGTACGCTTAACCGGACGAGGCTATGAGCCTTTTATGTATTTTAGGCCGCCAGAGAAAACGGCCGTAAAATCAAAAACGCGCGCCGATAAGAACAAGCGCGCGTTTTTGATTGAAATTAATAAAATTAATAAAATTAATAAAATTAATAAATTAATTGTTTTCAGTATTCCAGCCTTTAATTTCGGATATGGAAGTGAAAATGAAAGGCAATCTTGCGGCTATAAAAAAAGCCGGACCGCATTCGGGCGGAACGCCGATTTCAAGGAGTATGGCGGCCGCAAGCCCTTCTATATTCAGCGGCATATCCAGGCTGAAAATGTTTTTATAAGCGGGGCTTATGGCTTTAGCCAGTTTTACGTAATTGCCTTCGAAACCCAGCTGGCGAGCCTTTTCGGCAAGCTCTCCGACCCTTATATCTACTCCGGAGTTATGCGTTCCGTAACCGGGGATGAATGACCCCCTGTCCTGGCTTTGCTGTACGGCGATTTCGGCCTGTTCGTCGATGTTGAGCCCGACTTCATGCATATCTTTTATGGATTCTTTTAGAATTACCATGCACTCTTTAATGTGAAGCCCGTGCTTTTCATCCATAGCGCATACTCCGGCGCTTACGGCGGAATTAAATTTCGCGCCGGCCCTTGCGCTTATTTTCGCGCAAAGAGCGGACGGAGAGGCCGAAGTTTCGGGCATGAGGGCTATCAACACGCAGTCGATCATTTGAGTGATTTTCGCGTCAGGAAGTTTCTTGACGAGCGAAAGAAAAATCGTCTGAGAAAATGTGGCATTGGCCATCAATTCCGTAACGTTGGTGTTATGAAAAAAGATTTTTTCTCCTTCAATTTTTATCGCAGCCGTTTTTTCAAGCTTTTCGAGCAAATTTACACCTCATAAGCGTAGTATCGAATTTCAAAATCTTGAAAAAGATTATACATTATCTTGGCTGTTTTGTCAATATAAAAGGAGTTTTGGGTTTTTTCATGGTAACGGTATGGCTACCGAAAACGTCGTTCCGGCGCCGGGCTCGCTCTGTACAGCTATGGAGCCGCCGTGGAGCTGGGTAAAAGTTTTGGCTATGTAAAGCCCGAGCCCGCTTCCGCATTTATTGCCCGAGTTGCCGGCCCTGTAAAAAGCGTTAAAAATATGAGGTATGTCGGCGGAGCTGATTCCTATGCCGTCGTCTTTTACTTTAAAAGTAATTTCATCGTTTTTAACGAAAACGTCGAAATTAATAATGTATTCTGGACCGCAGTATTTGATTGCGTTGGATAAAATATTTAAAAGAACGTGCCTTAAAATTTTTTCATCGGCTTTAATCATGGTTTTTGAAGCGTTATGAAATTCTAAAAAAATGTCGCCATTTTTTTTATTCGATTCTTTTGCTTCTTCTACGATACCCTCGCAAAACAACCTGATATTTACATCGCACATATTGGGAACTATTCCCTCGAGTCCAATTTGATTGAGCAGCGAAACGTCACAGAGTATTGAATTAATTCTGCTGATCGAAGATTTTATCATGCCGAGATTTTTTTCTTTATTTTTTTTGCACATTGTTTCTGAATACATTTCGTTGAGTTCAGATACAGATAAAATTACGTTTAACGGCGATTTCAGTTCGTGCGATATCATGCTTATAAGCAAAGCTTTTGTCGAACTTTTTTCTTTTTCTTTAGCCAGTAAGCAAGCAAGTCTTTCTTTTTCCATTTTTGATTCAGTCACGTCGCTGAGAACGCAGAGCATTGTATCGTCTCTTGATTTCCAGACTAGGGGCTTTTTAAACGCTTCGAACCATGAAATGTCGCCATTTTCTTTAGTGCAGCTGAAATGGAATTTTGCGGTTTCACGATCGATTAGAAGATTTTCATCGTAAAAACGGCAATTTTCGTTTTTAAATTTTGAGAATGATTTTACATTCAGGCTTCCGATAAATATATCTTCGGGATTGATTTGGAAAAAATCGCAAAAAGCCTTGTTGGCGGCTAAAAAGGCGCCGTCGATTCCGTAAACGAAAACCGGCGAGGCGAGAGCGTCTATAATGCTCATATCCATTCCGTCTGCCTGCGGAAGTTCTTCTTCGAACAAGCTTTGCCGGAAAACGTGGTCGGTTTTTATTTTAGCGGGTTCTTTCAGCCCGGAATTTTTGATTACGATTTTTTCTTTTATATCGTTTTTTATTTGCATAATAATCCTTTCTATACCCATGCGTTTAAAATCGGATGAATTAAAGCGGGTTCGAAATATCGTCTGACGGGCTATAGTTCAAACCCGTTTCGGGCTTTATCCGATTATTTTCCGAGTAATACTTCGGAAGACCGCTGCTCAGATCTATATAAACAGGCAGCGTCGGAGCGGGTTTTTAAAATTTCGAATATTTGTTTTTAAGGGTTCCGGCTTTTCTGGCGCCAAGTTTATCAAAAAAACCTTTATTTTCAGGGTTTATGCAGAAAACCGTTCCGGTGACTTCGCTTTTAAAGCATGTTTTAAAGTACAGTTCGAAAAGTTTTTTGCCGATTCCTCTGTGGCGGTATGCGGGAAGAACGTACCATCTACCCGGCGTAGCCAGTTTGGAGTGCTTGTTTAAAAAATATTTGATGTCGATTTCGCTTTCAGCCGGAAAGCCTATTTTTTCATCGTATTCGAGATAAAAAAGGCAGCCGACGACTTTGTTGATTGCCGTGTCTATGGCGACGAAATGGATGGCATGATCGTCGTGCGAGGTTTTTTCTATTTTTTTATCGTTAGGTGAAATAAACTCGTAACGATCGTGCAGTATGTGATATCTTAAGTTATATGCCTGCGTCCTTTCTTCTTCGTTTGCTATTTTATATATTATTTCTTCATCTTTTTCAGGTTTTATCGCCGTAACTATGAAATTTTGATCGAGATACCCGCATTGATTGGATACAACTTTTCTAAAACCTATGAAATCCGTTAAAACTCTTGCAATTTCGTCGTTGTCGAAAGTTTTCATTTCTTCGAGAAATCTAGAATTGACTTCTTCTGCGATGTTTGCATATTTTTCGAGCTCGTCGAAGCGGCCGTCCGCTTTGAACTCTTCTTTCATCGACCTTATCTCAAGTCCGAGGTCGGGGTTATTCCTGACGCTGGTAAGAACGAATCTTCCGCCCGGCTTGAGGTTGTGGAAAGCGTTATCCAGAAACGCATATGGAGTTTTAAGGTTGAAAAGAAGATTGCTGGATACTACCGCATCGTATTTTTCGTGATATTCGAAAGTGACGGCGTCGCCATGAACCAGCGTTACATTTTTTTGGAAACGGCTTTCAATAACGTTTTTACGGGCGATTTCCAGCATATATTCATTGGCGTCGACTCCGGTTACTTTGCGTGCGGGATCTTCGCGCATCAGTTCGTTTATAAGATATCCTACGCCGCAGCCCAGATCGAGTATTTTTTTACAGTCTTTTAATTGACCGGCGAGTTTTTTCATTAACTCGTCATAGAATGAAGTTCTTACTACCGCTTTTTCATATGCCGTTGCTATGTCGCTCCACATGATCTGGTTTGTAAGGTCTCTTTCCATTGTCTGTCTTCCTCCCGTAAAATTTTTAATTTTAAGTTTAATCGTTCCATGTTTCATCATAAGTGGAGCCGATGAGCATAGAGATGTGTTTCATTACCCGCCTTGATTTTTTTTTCTGATGGATTACCATGGAAAGAAACGTCAGGCTTACCCCGAGCTCTTTTGCAAGACTTTTAATTTTTACGCCTTTCATGATAAGCAGGCCTTTGATTTTCATCGTTTTTTCAGTCATATTTCTTCTTCTTTCTGCTTAAAGTTTTCCGTTCATAACGATGCCGATATTTTACGTTATTCTGCTAATGCAATTATCGTTCCAATGATTGAAATCCTTTTTTTAAAAGGCTTTTGGACTTGATGTTATGCGTATTTGTTTCAAATTTAAATGTTTCAGTTTGCGTTTGGGCGAGCAAAATATCTTATTTTATAAGGCATGATTGGCGCAATAAACGTTTTTGAAACATGATCCGGCATGAAACAAGGTTAATTGGCTTGCAAGTAAACGGTTTTGAAATAATTTAATAAAAAAATGTTTCAAGCGCTGAAACAAGCCTTGAAATGTAATAAAATTTTTATTATAATTGTTAAGGTTTGTAAGAAGTAAATTTATTGAAATTAAATCTATTGAACACTATATTGATTGGAGTGCCGTCATTAAAAAAAACGATTGTGAAGAATTAAGCCTGAATTTGCTGGAATTCGATTTTATTAATAAAATCCCGAATGTTTTCGCTATTTTCAAAATTAGAGGCAAAACATTGAATGATTTTAAATTTGTTAAGGCCAATCAGGCTTTTTATGATCTTTTTGGCAATAATGAAACGCAAGCGCTTGAAAGCGGATTTGAATCTATATTCAAGTTGATGAAGCCTGAATGGTTTAGCTTTATACTCGATTCCGTGCGGGGCGCTGGTAAAAACGAATTCGACTGTGAATCCCTTGACGGTTCCATTTTGTTTAAAACTTATTTCGTAGAGGCTCCGCACGATTTTTTTTCTTTGATCATAGTCGATATTAGCGAAGCGAAAAAAGCAGGCGAGCAAATTAAATTCCAGGCGTTTCTTCTGGAAAATATAAATTGCGCTATAGGCGCGACCGATTTCAACGGGCGTTACATTTACTGGAATAAGCATATGGAAACGCTCTTCCAATGGAAAAAAGAAGAAGTTCTCGGCCGTCACATGCTTGAAATAAGGCTTACCGAAGATATGAAAGCCTCGGATTTAGAAATGTTCGAGCGTATAAAAAAAGACGGGTATATGGAGTTCGAAACTAACTGTCCTCGTAAGGACCGCACTTCGTTTCCTGCCCATGTGATAGTGGCGTCGCTTAAAGACGAAAACGGAAATATAATGGCGCTTGTCGGAATTCATACCGATATAAGCGAGCATAAAAAACTCGAAGCAGCACTTAAGGAAAGTAACGAAAGATGGCAATACGCTCTTGAAGGAAGCGGCGACGGAATATGGGATTACAACGTCCAGAGCGGAGAGGTTTATTATTCGGATCAGTGGAAGAAGCTGCTTGGATACGCAGAACTTGAAATCGGGCAGAGCATAGAGCAGTGGCTTGAAATGATTCATCCGGAAGACAGAATGGCGTTCGAAATAAACCTTGCCAGGCACCTTAATAAAGATAGCGCTCAGTTCGTATGCGAGCACAGAATAGAATGCGCGGACGGGCTGTATAAATGGTTTTTTGCACGTGCGAAAGTTACTACGTTTACATCCGACGGCAAACCGCTTCGGCTTATAGGAACTCTTTCCGATATCAGCTCTATAAAATCGATGGAAAAAGAAGTTTTTCAGACTAAAAAAAAGCTGCTTGAAAAATATACTTTTAATGATATTGTCGGTCAAAGCCCGCAGATAAAAAAACTCGTCAATATTTTGCCAACTATTGCCCAGAGCGACTGCAACGTTCTTATAGAAGGGCCTTCCGGCAGCGGAAAAAATCTTATAGCTAAGGCGATATACAATATTTCCGCCCGTAACACCCACCCTTTTTTTATAATCAACTGCGGCGCACTTCCTGATACTCTTCTGGAATCGGAACTTTTTGGATATGTAAAGGGCGCGTTTACCGATGCCAAAAGCGATAAGCCCGGAAAATTCGCTCTGGCAGACAACGGAGTGGTCTTTCTGGATGAAATCGCGGAACTGCCTCTTGCGACGCAGGTTAAGCTGCTTCATTTTATCGAGGATAAAACTTTTACGCCTCTCGGCGGGACGCGCACGCTTTCGGCGAACGTAAGGATTA
>MWBZ01000066.1 GCA_002069765.1 bacterium ADurb.Bin243 | reverse complement strand
GTATCTGCACGCCTTTTTTTCCGGCGTCCTCTATCATCGGAATATGTTTTTTTATCATCGCGTTTTTAATTTCGGTCACCGTGCCTTCGCCTTCATGTAACGGCAATCCGCATTGTATTAATCCGCATTTAACCAGTCTCGACATTAAAATAAACTCCCCTTTTTAATTTTTAATTTCGCCTGTAAGCGATATTTTCCTTTCGTACATTTTATTGAAAAATCTTTTTCGTTTTTGATCGTCTAAGCATTAAGAACGAAATCGTTTCCGTCTATTTCTTCGCAGGGGACCCATGTAATTTCGGCGACGTCTTCCCAGCTATAATTTGAAGATTTCTTTTATTTTTTAGGGTAAGTCATTATACAAAATAGATTTTGCTTTGTCAAATGAAAATGCTCGAAAAATATAATTTGACTTTTTGCTTATTGTATGGTAAAATAACTTATAAATTTATTTTAAAAGTTTACGATTTTTTTAATTTCGTAATTCAAAACTCTGACCGAGAGAGAGGTGTTAGCATGCCTTCAGGAAAAAAACGCAAACGTCACAAGATAGCGGTTCATAAACGCAAGAAAAAAAGAAGGGCAAATCGCCACAAGAAAAAATTGAGATAATAAGATTTTTCAGCTTGAGAACCATTGTAACAGTGGTTCTCAAGACTTTTTAGGGAGATGTAATTATTATGGCGGAACGCGAAGAACTCGACGATTATCTCGGAAGTTTTCTGGATTTGAACGTTTCGCCGGCGCGAGTAATACAAAAAGAAGGCGCGCTCGGTGAAATCGAAGAATGCCTGATGTCCGTCGGAGATAATTTCATATTGATATGTGAAAAAAAAATATTTGAAAAAACTCTTCCTTACTTTAAAAATTTAAACTGCGTAAAAGAAGATAAAATCATTTTTACCGAATCGGCTTGCTGCTGCTATAAAGAAACCGACCGTATCTATGCGGCTATCGAAAAAACCGGCGGCTGCGACGCCATAATAGCCGCGGGCGGCGGGACCGTAATGGATATAGCCAAAATAGCCGCTTACAATTCCAGGAAACCGCTTATAACGGTGCCAACGTCAGCCGCTACCTGTGCGGCTTTTACTTCGCTCGCTGTCGTTTATTCGGCCGAGGGGGTTTTTTCGCATTACGACTACCTTAACAAGAACCCGGATATTTGCGTTATCGAGCCCGCTATGATAATGAACGCCGGATCACGCCTTCTTGCCGCGGGTTTTGCCGATTCCGCCGCGAAATACGTCGAGGGCGTTTGGTCATATTCAGGAAAGGCACGTGATTATTATTCGGAACTCGGCCTTATGGTGGCTTATAACCTCACCAATGAAATCTTATCGATCGGCGCCCGCGCTATCGAAGATGTGAATAATAATACGATGAGCCGCGAAGTTTTCGAGGCAGTTTCTTACAACATTATAGCTTCCGGCCTTTCTTCCGGCATAGCCGGCATGAAGATCTATCCCAATATAGCCCACTCCATTTCAAACGGCGTTACCGCGCTTTTTAACGCCGAAAGCTATCTGGATATATTTCACGGCGAGTCCATAAGCCTCGGGCTCAGCGTCGGAGCTCTTCTTATGCCTGACGAAGGCGATAAAATAAAAGCCGTAGTCGCGGCGCTGAAATCGTTCGGATTGCCGGTAAGCCTCAGCGGATTGCTCGGCCTCGCGCGAAACGCTAAAAGCATAGATGCGCGCGACGCCGCCAGGATTATAGCAAAAAAGGCCATGGCTGAAAACGAATCAATTCACGACATAAGCTTCATTACCGAAGATATTTTATACAAAGCGCTTATTGAAACCGACAAAGCCCGCATTTGACAATTAATTATTAATGTGGTAAACTGTGTCTGATTTTTTATCGGCGTCGTGCTCGAGTTAACCGCGCCGACGCCGAACAAAGATTTTTGTCCCGCGAAGTAATGTTAGATAAAGCAAGAGATAATATGAATACGCTAAAAACAAGCTGGTATCCCGGCCACATGGCCCGGGCGTTTTCCGTTTTTAAAAGGGAAATAAAAAAAGCGCATGTGACCATCGAGGTGCTCGACGCCCGCATTCCTCTGGCGAGCCGGAATAAAAACATAAAAAGAGTGTCTGAAAACCAGAACAAGATCGTAATTTTAAATAAGAGCGATCTCGTTCCGGCCGATTATTTAAAACGCTGGCAAAATGCCATCGCGGAAAAAGAAGGCGCCCGGGTTATATGCACCAGCCTTTCGGCCGACCGCGGAGCGGCAAAAAAAATCCTGGCGTGCCTCGACGATTTGAGAAAAGACATACTGGCTAAAAGAACCAGAGGGCTGGCCATATTGAACCCCGTGCTGAGGATCGTTATAATAGGCATTCCTAACGTAGGCAAATCCACGCTTATCAATAAGCTTTGCGGTTTCAACCGTACCAGGGTCGGAAAAAGGCCCGGAATAACCATGGGGCAGCAATGGATAGCTTTCGGAAATAACTATGAATTGCTCGATATGCCCGGAATACTGGAACCCGATTTAGACAATGCGGAAACGGCCGATAAATTATCCATGACTTACGCCATTTCCGATAAGGTTACAGACCCTTATATGGTTTCGTCCAGACTTATAGAAATTTTGAAAAAGATATGCGGTTTTAATAAGCCCGACGCCAGGCACCCTTTTTTCAGGGAAGAAATCCAGAATGCTCAGAATGCCGATGAAACGCTGGCAATGCTGGCGAAGCATTTTAATTTTTACCTGCAGTCTAGGGCCGTCGATTACCATCGCACCGCCTGTAAAATACTAAAGGATTACCGCGACGGCCTTATGGGAAAATTTATTTTAGACGATATTAACGATTTGGTGGATAGATAAATATATGCCAGACAATTTTTACGGTAAATTCTCCTCCTTTTTTAACAGGATTTCCGGCGCACATAAAGCCCGCGCCGAGATGGTAAAAGGCCAGACAAGGCTTCCGGACGCTCAAACCGCAAGCGGTTTTGCCGGAATAAAACTTTTCGACGCCCTGTACTGGCTGTTTTTTTTCGCACTGCTGGTCTTTTTGCTGGCTTCAAAATCGAACGTGCCTAAAAATCTTCCTAAAATAGACGAATTCGCCAAATACGATATCGTCGCGCCATACAGCATTAAACTTATCGACGAAGCCAAAACTCAGGCCATCAAAGAAGAAGTCATCAAGTCTGTTCCCGTCAAATATAAGTTCGACGACACCATCCTGGTTTCCATGCTCAAAAATATAGAAGAGATTTTTGTTTTCATTAAAAACTGCCGGGCGGAAAACCAGAAAGCGCCGCTTAACGATGAAGAAATTGAAAAGAAAATACAGAACGTAAAAATATCTTTCAACGCTTTTAAGGCGGCTTTAGAAACGACGGACGAAATTCTGGCCAAAGCCAAGATCAGCCTTGACCGGATAATTAAAAACGTCATGGCCGAAGAGGTCTCCAGCGAAAGAATAGCCGAAGCCACCAGCGAGGCCGCCAAAAAAATAAAGATGAGCCCTTTCAATGAAAAAATACAGCAGATGATGCTCGATATTTTCGAGCAGAATATCAAACCGAACTATATCTACGACAAGCAGGCCACCCAGAAGATCAGAAACAAGCTTTTAGCCGACGCCATAGCGGTGGAGCGCCATATAAAGGCCGGCCAGATAATAGTCAGGCGCGGCGAAATAATCCAGAAAGAGCACCTCGACATACTCAATAAGTTTAACGTTTCCGAAACGGGCCGTTATGCAGCTTATTCTTATATAAGCGCTTCGTTGATCGCCCTTTTTTCGATCATCGTCGTAGTTATTTACCTCGTGCAGAACCATGAAGATATTTTTAAGCAGAAGAGCCTTCTGACCATGATGGCGCTCATAGTTTTAGCTATAGTAGCCATAGCGCGTATCGTCGATTTTTTATCGCCGGAGCGCCAGGCTGCCGCGGTGCTTTCTACTCATGAAAGCCCGTTTTTCTCTCCTTTCATAGTGCCGGTATCGGCCGCGGCCATACTTATAGCCCTGCTCTTAGATCCGCGTCTGGCCTTCATAGTCAATATAATTACAGTGATACTCGTCGATATCGTTTTAGGCCATTCAAGCCTTAATTTCTTAATAATCAATATGCTCAGCGGCACCATCGCCGTTTTAAACGTTAAAAACGTCAATCACCGCACCGATATAACGAAGGCCGGAATAATGGTAAGCTTTACCAACGTTTTTCTTATCATTTCATACGCCATCCTGGAATACAACACGGCTAACGTAAACTACCAATCGGGCATCGTCAACGACGTTATCTGGGGGTTTTTCAACGGTTTTATTTCGGCGATTTTCGCTATAGGTCTGCTGCCATATCTGGAGAGCCTTTTCAAGGTTTCCAGCTCCATGCGCCTGCTGGAACTTTCAGACCTCAATCAGCCCCTTTTAAGAAGGCTGCTGCTCGAAGCTCCGGGTACCTATCACCACTGCATAATTGTCGGAAACCTGGCGGAAGCCGCGGCTAAAGACATCGAAGCCGACGCCCTGCTTTGCCGCGTGGGCGCCTACTATCATGATATCGGAAAACTCAAGCGCCCCGGATTTTTTATCGAAAACCAGACTTGCGGCTCGAATATCCACGATAATATCAAGCCGAACCTTTCGGCTAAATCCATAATGTCGCACACTAAAGACGGCTATGAAATAGGCCTGGAATACCAGCTGCCGCAGGAAATACTCGATATCATTATCCAGCATCACGGGACCAATCTGATCACTTATTTTTACTCTAAAGCCCTCGAATCGAGCGATAAAGGCATGAAAGAAGAGCTGCTCGAAGGCGAATACCGCTATCTCGGGCCGAAGCCTCAAACCAAAGAAGCGGCGATAATATTATTGGCGGACGCCGTGGAAGCCGCTTTCCGTACTCTTACCAAGCCTTCGCCGTCGGCGGTGGAATCGCTCGTTAAAAAGATCAAGAACGAAAGGTTCAACGACGGGCAGTTCGACGAATGCGACATAACGTTGAAAGACCTCGAAAAAATATCGCTTACATTGATAAGAATCATAAACGGCATGTACCATTCGCGCATCGAATATCCCGACAGCGATAAAATCGGCCATAAAAACAAACAGGGCCAGACGCCGGAAGCACGCGACGCCGCCGTTAACAAGACGGCCGCCGAGGCTCCGCTCGCCGTTGAAAAACAGCCCGGGCAGGCCGACGTTTGCGTTACGGCTTCGGGCGGCGAAGGCTGCTGCTCGTTGAGCGAAACCATTGTAAATCCGGCGGCCGGATCTGAAAAAAAGGAGAATTGAAATGAGGGCGTTCATTAACGCATCGGATAAAAAATATAAATATTCAAATAAGTCTATATTGAAAATCGCTGATGAACTGGCTTGTTATTTTAACGTTTCCGGCGATTACGAACTGGGGATCCACTTCTGTTCTTATACCAGGATAAGAAAGCTCAATTCGGAGTATCGAAATAAAAATACGGCCACGGACGTTCTTTCGTTCGCGGTGAACGAACCCGGCGAAATAAAGGGCCGGAATTTTAAATCCGGCCTGCCGATGCTTTTGGGCGATATTTTTCTCTGCCCGGATTATATTTTAAAAAATAACGTCATTCGCGGCGGGGCGAGTTTATGCTCTGAAACGGCATATCTTATGGTTCACGGCTTTATGCATTTGATCGGATACGATCACCCGGAAGGCGATTATGAGAATTCAAAAATGCGTAAGGACGCGGAAAAATTTATAGATAAAAAACTTGGCGGAATTAATTTAAAGTCCTTGATAAAAATCGCGAAAGGATAACTTGAACTTGCAGGTTGAGCTAGGCGAAATTATAAATTTATCTTTGTTTATTGCAATGCTTTTCGGTATGTCGGGTTTTTTTTCCGGCTCCGAGGCGGCGATTTTTTCTTTAAGCCAGAATACCATTAAAAAGCTCGAGGAATCGGGATATCGATCCGGCAGGTATATTTCCTACCTTTTAAACGATCCGGAAAAACTCCTGATAACTATAATTTTCGCCAACTTATTTGTAAACACTCTGCTGTCTTCGATGGCTACAATTCTCGCCATCGAAATCGGCGGATATTTTAAAATTTCAGGAGAGATTTGCGTTACCGCCGGCACTTTGGTCACTACTTATTTCCTGATGCTTCTCGGCGAGATCACGCCGATCAACGTCGCGCTGGTTTTCAGCGAAGGCTTTTCGCGCATGGCCGCTTACCCGGTTTACGTCCTTACCCTTTTCTTCACCAAAATTATACCGGTTATACCGATAATTAAATACCTCAATAAGCTGGCTATGCCTTATTTCGGCATAGAAGCGCAGCCGGCCACCACCGAGCAGGAAATCAAATCCGCCATCAATATAGGCGAGCGCGAGGGCATGATCGAGCCGCACGAAAAGCTTATGATCCACAGCATATTCGAATTCGGCGATACGATAACCAAGGAAGTCATGACTCCGCGCATAGATATGATATGCGTGCGCTCCGACTGCACCATAGAAAACATGTTCAGGGTTTTTAAAGACTCCGCCTATTCCAGGCTGCCGGTTTATGAAAACACCCTCGATAACATAATAGGCGTAATACACGCCAAAGACCTTCTTTCTTACATGAAAGACCCTCTTGCCAATAAAACCAGTTCGATCAAGCCTATATTAAGGCAGGCTTATTTCGTGCCGGAAACCAAAAATATCGATTCGCTTCTTCGCGAGCTTCAGCAGAAGAAGGTCCAGCTGGCGATCGTGGTGGACGAATACGGCGGGACCGAAGGCCTCATAACCATGGAAGACATTATAGAGGAAATCGTCGGAGAAATACTGGACGAATATGACGAGGATGAAAAATTATTCGAAAAAATAGACATAAGCACGTTTAAGGTCGATCCCAAAATAACGGTTTCTGAATTTAACTCGCTTATGAACTCTAATATTCCCGAAGAGCTTTTCGACACTCTCGGAGGCCTGCTTTACGATCTTATAGGCCACGTTCCGCATGCCGGTGAAGAGGCTCTTTTCGAAAATCTTAAATTTAAAATAATTCAGGTCGAAGGTAAAAGAATAAAAAAAGTTTTGATCAAAAAACTGGCTGAAACGAAACCGCCCGATGAAAATCAGGCCGGCGGCGCCGAAGAACTGAAGGTGTAGCGAATTTATGCTTATGGGTATAGTTTTAATAATTATAACTACGGTGCTCTCCATTTTGATGCTCGCTTTTTTCGCGGCTGCGGAAGTGGCGGTCATTTCGGTTAATAAAGTCCGTATTCAGCTTCTGGCCGAAGGCGGCGGAGGCATCCAGAACGCGAAAATAATGTGCGAACTTTTAAAAGAACATGAAATGGTAGTTTCCGCGATGCTCGTCGGCGTTAATATAGCCATTATTTTGGGCACGTCCGTCGTGACTTTTTTGCTTAACAACATACTGGGCGAAAAAATGGCCGTCGTTATAGCCACGCTCTTATTGCCGCCGCTTTTTTTGTTTTTCGGCGAGGTCATACCAAAAAAAATAGGGCGGCTCACCGCCGATACGTTTTCGCTGAAGTACGTCCGCGCGATACGCTTTTTTTATAATCTGTTTTATTATGTGGTGAAGCATTTCACGTTTTTACTCGACATCATAAAAAAGATCTTCAAAAAGGGAACCTTAAAAAAATCGACCATGACCAAGGAAGAAATACATCATCTTATCAAAATGAGCGAATCGGACGGCGTTATAAAAAAGGCCGAAGGCAAGATGATAGAAACTATTTTTTCTTTCAATAAAATATTTTTAAACGACGTGATGACCCCGCGCAACGATATCGCGGCGGTAAGCGCGGGAATAAGCCTTAAAGAACTGCTCGATATCGGAATAAAAGAAGGATTTTCCAGGATGCCGGTTTATGATAAAACCATCGACAACGTCCTGGGGTTCGTTTATATCCTCGATCTGGTGCAGGCTATAAATCTCGACGGAAAAACGCTCAAAGATTTCATAAGGCCCATACTTTTCGCGCCGGAAACTAAAAAAGTGGGCGTGATGCTTCGTGAGATGCAGAAATCCAAGATACATATAACCATAGTTGTCGACGAATACGGCCAGACCGCGGGATTATGCACCATAGAAGACCTTATAGAGGAGATCGTCGGAGAAATAAGGGACGAATACGACGTCGAAGAGCCGGAGATAGTCAAGATCAACGAAAATGTTTACCTGATAAACGCCATGATGGACATAGAAGACGTGGCCAGCGAGCTTAACATAGATATAAAATCCGAAGAATTCGAAGAAGTCAAAACGCTCGGAGGCCTTGTTATAAGCCTGGCGGGACGCATACCCAAAGTGCGCGACGAAGTTAAAATCAACAACGCGCGTTTTATAGTAGAAAAAATAGATAAGCACAGGATAAAACAGATAAAGGTAGTAATCAAAAAAGCCCGTCAGGGCGAAAAGGAGCAAAACGGCCTTGAATAACAACGCCAGGCGTTCGGGTTTCGTGGTGGTTCTGGGCATGTCTTCAGCGGGAAAATCCACTCTTTTAAACACTCTGCTGGAGCAAAAAATAGCGATAACCACTTCTAAAAAGCAGAGCACGCGCACTCCGATGCGCGCTATTTATACTTGCGAAAACCGCGGCCAGATAGTATTTATAGACACTCCCGGCTTTTTCAAACCCAAGGACAAGCTCGAAGAATATATGCTGAATTCCATGATCAATTCCATAAGCATGGCTGACGCTATTTTATTCGTGGCAGATATCACCGCCGCGCCCAATTCCATACCGGCGGAATTTATGGATATGATAATAAAAGCGCCGCAGCCTAAGATTCTCGCGCTTTCAAAGACCGACAGAAAGCACGAGTTCCGCATTGGCGACAATATGGAGCTATTGAGCCTTTCCACTTATTTCGAGCAGACCATACCTATATCGTCGGTAAACCGCCTGAATACCGAAAGGCTTATCGACGTGCTTTTTGGCTATCTTCCCGAAGGCCCGTGCCTTTATCCGGAAGACGAGCTCACCGACGCGAATTCGCGTTTTATCGTGACCGAGATAGTGCGCGAAGCAGTTTTCGATATCACCCACGAAGAAGTTCCTTATTCGGTGGCGGTCTATTGCGAAGATATGGCCGAACGCGAAAGCGGCGCGTTTTATATTTCGTGTATTATTTACGTAGAGCGCGATTCGCAAAAAGGCATAATAATAGGCCATAACGGGCTCACCATTAAAAAAGTGGGAGTGCGCTCGAGAGAAATAATAGAAAAAGCCCTTGAAATAAAGTGCCATCTCGACCTCAAGGTCAAGGTGGCGGAAAAATGGCGCCGCGACGACCGGTATTTAAAGATGTTCGGCTACAACGTACCGCTCGAAAAACGAAAAAAATAATGAGTTTTTTCGTTCCGGCGGGAAAAAATAAAAAATTATGAGCATGGCAGGCGAAAAAGCAGACCGCAATATTTTTTACGACGAGTGCGTTATTTTAAAATCCTCGCCTTACGGCGAAAGCGACAGGCTGGTGACCGTTTTTTCCAGAAATTTCGGAAAGAAAAATCTTCTGGCTAAAGGCGCGTGCAAGCCTGGAGCGAAGCTGTGCGGATTTACGGATTCGCTTTCGATATTAAACTACGCTCCGAAGGCGACGCGGACATTCACTCTTATCACTCAACCCAGAATAGTTTCGCCGCTTTTTCACATAAAAGAGATGGGCGCCGCGTTTTTTAAAGCGTATTGCATGTGCGAGCTGGTTTCGCGCGCGGCCGAGTTTGACGACGCTATGCCTGAAATTTACGACGCTCTTAAAAATTCTTTGATAATAATGGACCTTATGACCTCTAACGACGAAGCGGCTTCTGACAAGGTTTTAATAAAATTCGAATTATTTTTTCTCGAGTGCGCGGGTTTTTCGTTTAACTTTGAAAATTGCTGCCATTGCGGAAAACCGCCAGGAGAAAATTACGTTTACGACGCGGCGGCCGGCGGCATAAGCTGCGGGCGCTGCGCCATCGGGAGCCGCGGCGCAATAGATATCGGCGCGGCGGCCGGCATAATCAGAGAAATAAACGGCGAAGCGGCTCTCGATAAAATAATAAGCAGGAACTATTCGTTGAACGCCATAGGCTCGGCTTTAGCCGTTTTAAGGGCTCATATAAAGGCGAATTTGAATATAGTATTGTCTGCCTCCGCATTATGAGCGGTCATTAAGGATGTGAACTAATATGGCCATTGAAATTAATAAAAACAGCGTTTTTGAAATCGTAGATAAATTCGGCGATTCGAACTGGAACGTAAGAAAAAATGTTTCGGCCGAACTGATAGCCGCCATAGGTGATTCTGAAGAATCTTCCAGAGAGGCGGCTTTTGCGATAATCGAAAAGATAGAGCTCAGCCGTACCAGCCGCGACGAAACCGAATTTAAAAATATTCTTTACTGGTCGATTAAAACGCTCGGCGCTCTGGTTAAATCGATTCATGCGCGAGTTTCTCTTACCGGCATAGTCCGCGACAGGGAATTAAAAGATAAATACCGCGAAATCGCCATGAACGAGTTAATGAATTTCGGCTACTGCCGGGAGTTCAGAAACGAGCTCATAGACCTTCTCAGCGACAGCAACTGGAAAATAAGGCAGACCGCCGCCAGGCTTCTGGAATCATTTCCGGATAACGAAGTGTCCGACTATCTTATCTCTGAATTTTATTCTTTTGCCAACGACGATCTGATATACTGGGTCCTTCAGATAATAGCCCACCAGCAGAAAGAGCGCGCCCTTGATTTTTTCGGGAGCATTTTATTTTCTTCGTCTACTAATACCAAGTTATACGTTATTCTAGCGCTGTCTGAAATAGACGTTGACGAAGCTTTTAAACTGATAGTGGATTGCTTCGACGACTCGTCTTATATGATAAGAACGCAGGTGCATCAGATAATCGATAAAAACCTCAAACGCTGCGCCCGCTTCGTTCACGATTTCGCTTTTTCTACCGATTTCCGCACGCGCTGCGAAGCTTTTAAATTTTTAGTCAAATCCATGGACCCTCAGTATCACGGAATGATAACGCAGATGGTGACTTCCGGCTCTACCGAAAACCGCGTTCTGGGGCTTATTTCGTTCAGCGACACTTTCGAGGAATCTATAATAGAATTCGTATATCAGCGTTTCAGCGACGAATCCTGGTACGTAAGAAACTTCGCGGCCACCATAATGTCCGGTCACGGGCAGGCCGCATGGCAATACCTTTTCGGAAAATATAACGCCGAAAAGAATTCCAATAACCGTTACTGGATACTTATATGCATAAAAAGCATCATCAATCCCGACAGCGAAAAGCATATAACCGATATTTTCGAACTTTTCAAGCAGTCTAAGAAAAACGAGAAATTGCAAATACTCGGGATCATTAATTTTATAATAGCCAAGATTAACAGCGTTTCGGCAAAGAACAAACTTATCGTATCGCTTATAGAAGCGCTTAACGATAAAAAATGGCTGGTCAGAAAAGACGCTTCGCTCATGATCGAAAAATTCGACCGCCAGCTGGTTTTAGCTAACGTTAAAGCCATGAACGCTCTTTCGCCCGATCAGTCTTACTGGCTTAAATCTATTATTACCGGTTCCGTTTCGAATTAAAGCGTCCGGCGCGGCCCGCTAACAGACTTTATTTCCGTTTTGACCGGCCGGCTAAGAATTTATTGACATATATCTAAATTTCTAATATACTAAATAAAAAATCAGTTATTGCGTAATCTGTGTAAGGTCGGAAAAAATATGACTAACGGCATTGACCAGCAGACTCATAAAATACAGAAGCCTTCCGGCGCCGGCCATGTTTCGGCGCATGGGCCCGGAGGATTCGGCGCTATCGAATTAAAAGGCGTAACCTATTCGTACGTAAAAATGCTCAACGTATGCTCCGGCGAAGCCGATGTTTTTCTGGTCAAAAATTCGAGCGACTCAAAAAATTATATATTTAAATATTACAGGCATAATATCGAGCCAAAGCTAGAAATCGTCGAAAAACTTATGGCGCTCAATTCTGAAAGGGTCGTAAGGCTTATCGATTACGGCGTCAGCGGCGAAGGAAGGTTTTACGAAGTGCAGGAATTCGCCGAGCACGGCTCGCTCGACGTTTTCATCAAGGAAAATCCCGGTCTCGTGGATGATAAGTTTATCAGGGATTTTATAAGCGAATTAAATCAGTGCCTTTTCGATATACATTCAAAAAATATAATACACCGCGATATCAAGCCGTCTAACATTCTTCTTAAGTCGATCGAGCCGCTTTCGATAGCGCTTATAGATTTCGGCATTTCATCCATTTCGTCGAGCCTTATACACCAGACCAACTATAACCGCACCATATCTTATTCGTCGCCGGAAGCCATAAGCGGAGTGATATCTCCGGCTTCCGATTATTGGCCGATGGGCATCATGGCGCTGGAAATGCTTCTTAAAAAACACCCTTATGAAGGCATGGATGCAAAGAGCATAACTTATTACATCACGACCAAGGAAGTGCCCGGCATCGAATCGGTGACCAGCGATTTTTACGCTTTAATCAAAGGAACGCTCAACAGGGACGACAAAAAAAGATGGCGCTATAAAGAGGTTTGCGACTGGCTGTCCAATATCATTAAAAGCGATTTTTACGAGCCGTTCTCTTTTTATGGCTCGAAATGCCTGGATTTGAAAGAACTTTCTCAAAACCTTATAATCAACTGGGAACGCGCGGCCTCCGAAATGCCCGTTATAAAGCAATGGCTTTTAAAAAACGTAACCGACAGGGGGCTTATGCCTCTTATTAAACCGCTTTGCCAGAAAGGGATTTCAGGCGACGACAGCCTTTTCGAATTGATATATACCGTAAATCCATCTGCTGGAATGGTCTATCGGAAAATGAAAATTAACCGCGAATTTTTATCGGATATTTCGTATAAAATTTTTTGCGAAGAAGCTTCGGAGGAGGAGCGCGATTTCATCGATTCGCTTTTCGCGGGAGGGCTTTTTCATAAATATTACGAGCTGGCCGATGCTTCCGACCCTTTCAAAAGCGAGTTTTTAGCCCTCGAAGAAGAGTGCCGCCCGCTTAAAGACGCCTCGGCGCGGGCGGAAATCGTTCTCAAAAGGCTTTCGCCGGAACACCTTATAGATAAAAGAGGATTTTTTGAAATCTTTATAAGCAAAATAAGAAAAAACAAGCGTTATATGTCGCTTATAGAGCGCATCAAAAAAAACGAACATTATAAAATTTATATTTTTTTGATAAGCGCGGCGATGATATTTATTCTGGCCTCGATACTCATAGATATTTTCGATTGATGATTTTCGGCCGGAGGCCGCCGAACGGAACAAAGCGTTATTTTATGGATATTTAAATTACTTTATGGAGAGTGTTTATGAACAAACTTATCGTGAGTGACTTAAACGAAAACTACACGCTGGATATCAATAAGAACGAAATGTCAATAGGGCGCACGGAGGATTGCGATATAGTTTTAAAAAGTAATTCCGTTTCACGTAAACACGCGAAAATTTATTTGAAGGAAACCCTCTGGTTCCTCGAAGACCTTAATTCCACGAACGGCGTTTACGTTAATAACACTAAAATCGATACTCCGCTGGCTCTTATGCACAAAGACCTGGTCAAGATAGGCGAAAGCTCGCTCGAATTTATAGACGAAGAATTCGGGGCTATCGACGATACAGTTAGCAGCATCGCCTCTAATTTCCACAGGCATTCGAAGTCCGTCAAGCCGGTTTCATTGAACGAGTTTTTAAAGGGCGTAAACGACGTTAAAAATAAAATATCGCTGATGGGCGGTCAGGCCGCGAGCGGCCAGGCCACGCTCAAGTCTCTCGAAGAAAGTTTAAAAATGGCGGCGGCCGAACTCGCATCCCTTATAAAAGGATATGTCCAGGCCGGTTCTTCCGTTTCTTCCAGCTCTACTCTCGTGCAGAGCCTCGAGTCCAGCCTTAAATACGACGGAATCAGCCAGCTGCTCGAGGCGGCGGCTTCGAGAGGCGTTTCTTCCGCGCCTCAGCCCTGCTCGAATACGAATTATTTATTCGCGCTCGACGAAATAAAAGCCGCTGCGGAAAACGTGTCAGACTATAAAAAATCGTGTTATCTGATACTTTCGATCGCCATGAAGATACTCGGCCTCAACCGCGGTTTTATTATTATCAAAGATCCCGTAAGCGCGGCCATCACTTCTCTTGTATCAAAAATCGATAAAGACGATCTGAGCGAATCCAGTCCGTCGATGGCCGTGGCAAGGTATGCCATAGGCAAAAACCACGCGATTTTCATCGACGATCCTTCGCTTGACGAGCGTTTCGCGGATAAATCCAGAAGCATAATAAGCGGCGTTATTAAATCGGTCGTATGCGTGCCGCTGTCAAAGAAAGCTATGTGCCTTGGCGCGATTTATCTCGACAGCAACGAGCAGAAGAAAAACTTCAACGACGCCGACCGCGATTTTGTGATCAAGCTGGCCTCGCATATCAGCGAGCTTCTCGAAATGAGCGGCCTGTTCCACGAGCTGGTAAGCGAATACGAGGGCATCGAAGAAATACTTTCGAAGGTGTCTAAAAAATCCGAACTGGAGGACTTATTGAAAAAAATCGTCATGGCCGACGTCAAGACTAAAATATCGGCCATCGAAAAAGTCGCTTCCACAACCAACGAAAGCATAGTCGAAATATTGAAAGAAAACCTTTCCAACGAAGAAAACCGTTTTCTCATAGCCACATATGTTAAGATATTGGGCGCTATCGCCGGCGACAGTGAAATCGACCTTGTCAAAAAATACCTTCTCCACCCCGACGCGAGAGTCAGGGCTAATTCCATAGGCGCGCTTTTGAATATGAACGCCCGCGAAAGAGCGCTAGATAAAATAGTTAAAATGACCTCCGACGACGATGCGAAAGTTAAAACGCTTGCGTCGCACTATGTTTTAAGCTTGAATAAAAATCTTCTTATAAGCGAGTTCGAAAAAATAATAACTTCCGCCAGGGATACGGCTTCCATCGACGGAGTTATAAACTCTTCGTTTCTGCTGGGCCTGGGCGAGCTGGAAAAATTTTACGGCAGGGTTTACGCGGCGCTCGACGGGCAGCATAAATCGATGGTGGCCGGGTATTTAAAAAGCCTCGACGATGAAAAAGCCACATTTATATTGAATAATCTCGAAAAAATTTCCGCGGAAAGCGGCGCCGCCGAACCGAAGAAGCCCGCCAGGCAGGACGCGCCTCCCGCGCCGTCAAAGGCTCCGGCCGCGGTTAAAAGCCCAACGGCGGCAAGCGTCAATGCAGTCAAGCAGGAAATAAACGAAAAGGTCAATCCGGCCAATAACAGCTACGAAGCCGACGAAAACGTCGACGACGACATAATGAGCGAATTTCAAAGCGCGCTTAAAAGGGTCAACGCCGGCGCCAAAGCGGAAAGCAACATAAAATCGATTATGTATCAGCTTAAAGTGGGCAAGAAAAAATAAAGGCCCTATGAAAAACGAATAACGCAATAATCAATTTATTTTTTTTCTTATTATCAGCGTGTTGAAATTGCCGTTTCTTTTATACTCCACGCTGTCTGAAATCTGGCGGATAAGGTGCATGCCGAGTCCGCCTATTTTTCTGTGCATTATATCCAGTTCGGTGTCCGCCGCCGCAATGCTTAACGGATTAAATTCCTCGCCGTCGTCGGAAAATTCAATGGCAAGCTCGCCGCCGCCGGCTGAAAGCTTTATTTCGACGGAGCCTTCGCTCTGGTCCGGATAACCGTATGATACGGTATTTACGAAGAGCTCTTCGAGCATGAGGTTTATCTCGCCGGAAAGCTTTGCGTTGAAATTCCATTCGATTCCAGTTGCTTCGACGAACTCTACTATTTTATCGAGTTCGGCCTGATTGTTCGCGACCCTTATTGATTTGACTTTTTCCATTTATCACCTGACTTGCTTGTGTTTTTGATTGTTATCTCGCCGGGGTTTTTGAAGGTTGCGTTTATTAATAATATCTTACGACGGTAATCGTTATATCGTCCGATTGGTCAGCGCCGCGCGTGAATTCTTTGAGTTCGTTCAGTACGTGCTCGGTCACTTCGCGAGGCTTGCGGCCCGCGACGCGGGAAATCGAGTCGATCATGCGCGCGTCGCCGTAAAAGGCTCCGTCCTGCGCTACGGCTTCGTTTACGCCGTCGGTGAATAAAAATATCGAATCGCCCTTTTCGAGTTTCGTTTCGTAATTGTGATATTCACGCTCTATAATGCCGAGGGGCATATCCTGAGGTTTCGGGAATTCTTCTATTTTAAAATCGCGGCGCATGAAAAACGGCGAATTATGTCCGGCGTTGGCGTAATGGAGCTCGCCCGTTTTGAGGTTTAAAATTCCAAGGAAAAACGTTACGAACATGGCGCTTTCGTTGTCCTGGCAGAGAGCCTGGTTCATGCTTTGCAGCACCGTGCCCGGTTTCATGTTTTTAACGGTTTTCGCCCGAAGCAGGGTCCGGGTGATGGCCATAAACAGCGAGGCAGGAACGCCTTTGTCGGAAACGTCGCCTACGGCGAAGCAAATCACGTCGTCGTCGATGAAGAAGAAGTCGTACAGGTCGCCGCCCACTTCCTTGGCCGGCTGAAGAATTGCGTAAATATCGATATCCGGCCTTTCGGGGAACGGCGGAAAAATTTTGGGGATTATGCCCATCTGTATGTCGCGGGCTATTTTGAGCTCGCTCTGGATTTTTTCTTTGGCCTTAGTGGTGGATTCGAAATTTTTAATATATTCCTTGAGCGCGTTCTGCATTTGTATGAAAGAATCGTTCAGGATGCCGACTTCGTCCTTGGATGTCGTGGGAGGCAGCGTAACGTCGAAATTTCCGGCTCCGACGATTTTAGTTATATTGGCGAGTTCGTTTAACGGCCTGGTGACTTTATTGGAAATATAAGTGATTACGAAAAACAGAACGAAAATGCCCGAAACGGCGAATGCTATGATTATGTTCATGAGCGTGTTAAGATCGTCGAAAAGCTCGCTGGATGGAATTAAAACGGCGATAGACCAGTTGGACGATTTTAACGGCACGTAATAAAGCCAGCAGTCAAGGTTGAGCATTGCGCTGCTTATGGGACAGAAGCCAGACTCGCCTTTTATCATCCTGCGGCCCACTTCTCTGAACGCCTTGTCTTTATTTTCTTCGGCTATGCTGAAAACGCTTTCGTTCATGATCCATTGCTTATTTGGATGGGTAATTATATTGCCGAACTGAGAAATTAAAAAGCCGTAGCCGTTATCGAAAATTTTTATCGAAGCCATAATATTTTCGAGCCATTCCAGGGACATGTCGACCGTCACGATGCCTCTTACTACTTTTTTTCCGTCTTTGACATGATAAAAAGGGGCGGAGTATGTCGACATCACGGCGTTTCCGGCGCCGGAGTCGAAATAAGGCTCGGTCCAGAGCGCCCGGCTCAGCTCGCGCGGCGCCTGGTACCAGTCCATGTAGAAATATTCATATGACTCGCCGCCTATTCTATTTACTGAAATTTCTCCGCTTCTGTCCCTTGAAGAATATAACGCGTAATATTTATTGCCGGGAAGAAATGCGTCGGGCTCGAAAGCCACGCAGCCGCCATAAATTTCGGGGTTGCCGTCGACCAGAGCGCGGAGCATGGATTTGAGCTCGTCTTCGTTATAAGTTGAATTTTCAAGCATTCTGGCGAAATTGTGAGGTATTTTCTGAACGGCAAGAAGGACGCTTTCTATCTTATTGGCGGCGGAGTTAGTGAGATTTTTGGCGTTTATTTCGACGTTTTTCAGGAGAAAGTCTTTTGAAACGTTGTAATCATAAGCGAAAATCGCTATGAATATAAGGATCGTAAAAGTCAATATAAAAAAGCTGAGCTGAAAAGCGATTTTTTTATTTTTTAACATCTTTAGCCGCCTGGTTTATAAAAAAAGTTTTGAAATCGGGAATGGAATCTATGACCTTGAATTCTGATAATATCGAGGCCACTCTCAGGTAATCCGGCTCAAGAAGATCGCCTATGGAGCTTTTTGAGTTTTGGGGCGATATTATGTCGCACATTCGGGCGAGCATCCATCTCTGATGGGGTTTATTGGCCGTAACGTGAGCGCGGTTCATATATTTTAAAACGGCTTCCACAGCCTGTTCTTCATGCGCGAATGCATATATCCAGCCTTCTATCGAGGCTTTTACGAAATCCCTGCAAAGAGCGGGGTCGCGGTTGTAAGTTTCTTCAAGGCAGTATATTCCGTCTTCGGGCAGGTTGAGATCGTGCTCAAAAAAAAGAAATTTGACGAGTTCGTCCTCGTCGAGCCCGGAATTTATTATTTTATAATATTCGTTATACCACATTGTAACCATTGCATCGATGCCGTCGAGAAGGAATAAATTTACGGTATAGTTGATCGGAACGGTCTGTACTTTTAAATTGTGCTTGTGCAGGAATGTGCGCAGTATTCCGTCGAAATCGGTCCGCCAGAAACCTATGTGCTTTCCGTTTAAGTCTTTCACTTCTTTTATTCCGCTCTTTTTTTTAGCCACTATAAGGATGGCCGAGCGCTGTGAAATTTGGGCTATGTTGATAAGCTTTACGCCTTTGGCGCGGCGCTCGATGGCCGCCGAAAGCTGGAGCGTTACGAAATCGGCTTTTTTTTCTTCGAGGGCTTTCACGGCTGGCGCGGAAGGTCCACCATCGAGTATTTCGAGGTCGATTCCGTATTTTTTATAAATGCCGATTTCATAGGCCATGTAATAGCCGGCGAATTGAGATTGCGGATGCCATTGTGGAATAAAGACGGCCCTGCGCGAAGCGTTCTGCGCATAAGCTACGGCGACGCCGGACGCCGCGGCCGGCAATAAAACAAGAAATAACGCCGTTAAAACGACGGCGGTTGAATAAATAATCGATGTCGGGCGCATAAGGATTTTTCCTTTCGGTTTGTGTGTAAGTGACGGATAGTTTACAACATTAAGGGCAAAATGTCAAACGGCCCGAAATTATTGTCCATAATCCTCGCTTTGAATTCAGGACTTTCCTGTTTAAGATATTTTATGAGCATATTTTCGACGCGTTTCTTGACAGTGCCTTTTATTTTTTGTATAATTGATTTGATATTTGACAAAATTGTTTTTTACGACAGCAGAAATTTTGGCTTAAAGCCATTTTTCGACAATTTGTATATTCGAGTGAAGGCGGTGATAAGTAACCGGGAGTTCAAAATCAATCTTTAGAGGAGGAAGTATTATGTACCAGAAAAGGTTTATAAAAATCAATTGTATAATCACATTGATAGCCTTTGTAGTTTCTATATTTTCAGTAAACTTCGCGTTCACGGGAACAGCTAACGCCCAGGAAAACGTTTTAAATAATATAACCGACGGCGTATGGAAAATAAAATCGCTCAAGGGCGAATTCGACGCGGCCGGCACCGGCGGCTATGAAAAATGGGCCGACGGAAAACAGCGTTTCGTGCTTCGCGACTCCCTCGGACATTTAATGTCATGGGGCGAAGCTAAAATAGATAAATTAACCGGCGGCCAGGTAAAAGTGACCGTAAAAGACAGCGAAGGCACTTTCGAAGCCGTTAAAGTCAGCGTTCCCGCTTTAGAAAAAGCGGCCGCCGTCAAATCGGCGATTATGGAATCCGCTCCGCAGGAAGCCGTAGTTAAATCGGCTCCCGTCGCATTAGACGCTCCTGTAGAAGCCGTTCAGGCTCCCGCAGCCGTTGAAACTGCTCCTAAAATGACTATAGGCCAGAAGCTTTCGGCTTTAAAAACTAAAATAACCACTCCTATCGAAAACGGCGGAAAAGGTTCTGCGTCGTGGGAAAAAGGTTATAATTTCGGCAAAGATACTCCATCCAATCTCGTAAATAAAGTAAAAGGCGTATTCACCAAAGGCGATTCGACGTCTTCTTCGTCAACAGCCTCATCGGTTCCTTCGGCTCCCGCCTCGTCGCCAGCTTCCG
>MWBZ01000065.1 GCA_002069765.1 bacterium ADurb.Bin243 | reverse complement strand
AATAGTGTAGAGTGGATAGTGAATAGTTAAGGCTGGGGCTCGCCCTGCGAGCTTTATATATAAAATATTTAAAAAAGCCTTATCGAAATTTCCAAAAGTCCTTTAGTTCTCAACTCTCCACTCTGAACTCTCAACTTATTAAAGTATTTTATGCTTACGATATTATAAAGAAAATTTTTTTGAAGGGAAGGGCCTGACATGAGTAAAAAAACTATTTATTATATTATGACCGCCGCCGGCGCCGGATTCATACTTTTAGGCCTTCTTTTCCTGATAGCGTCCATGGCTAATCCCGCCAGAATGAATATTGCCATGGTTTCAGGTTTTATTGGCGCGGCGCTCATGTACTTTTCGTTTGCCGCCATAGCGCACATCAACTATAATTCGCCCGATAATCTCGCCGCTCTCATATTGAAGATAGCAAGGAAAAATAACGGTTATTTCACCGCGGCCGAAGCAATGGCGCGCCTTAATATAACGGCGGAAAAATTCGACGAAGTTATAGACTATATGCTTCGCGGCCGTATGGCGTCCGAGGAAACCCGCGACGGAAATATAGTTTATAAAACCGACTCCGCCGGTTCGCCCGTTAAGCGAAAATGCGAGTTTTGCGGCAGCGAATTTAACGTCCGCGATTCGCTTACCAGCTGCCCGAGCTGCGGCGGAAACGTAAAAATGAAATAATCCCCCGCAGGACAGCTAAACAGTGCCGTTGACATCGCCGCGGTTTTAATTTATAATATATGAAACTTTTTTTCAATTTTAGATAATTGTAAAATATAGCTCGCTTATTCAAACATTAAATAACGGAGGGTTTTATGAAAAAATTCATGTTATGCCTTTTAGTCCTTTCAATGGTTATCGGCCTGCCTTTTTCTTACGCTGACGCCCAGCAGGGAAAAAAAGCATGGACGCTTCTGCTTTATTTCGTGCCCGATGAAAAGATCGAAAACAGCCTTATAGGCAATATTAACGATATCGCCAAGGTCGGTTCCGGCCAGGATTTAAACATTGTTTTAATGTTCGATTACGCCAGCTCCAAACCTACCACATATTATTACATTGACCGCGGCGGCGTAAAGAAAATCAAGGAACTCGGCGAAACGAACATGGGCTCGCCTCAGGTTTTCTACGATTTCATTAAATTCGGCATGACAAATTATCCCGCCGAACATTACGCGCTTATTATCAACAGCCACGGCTCCGGCTGGGAATCTTATTACGGCGGCGGCTCGGTGGCTACCGGAGTTCAGCTCGATTCTCAGATCGATATCAATCCCGCGTATCAGAGGCCTTTTAATTTTAACGGAATTAACCTTTCAGATTTTGACCGGGCCATAGCTTACGACGACGATCCGTCGGACTGCCTCACTTTGAAAGAACTCAAAAAGTCCATCGGACTCGCATGCAAAAATTTCAACGCTTCCAAAAAACTCGATATTTTCATAGCCGACGCCTGCCTTTTTGCCATGATAGAAGCGGCTTACGAAATGCGCGACGCGGCTTCGGTAATAATGGGCTCCGAAAGCACCATCCCCGGAACCGGCCTGGATTACCGCACCATCGCTTCCGAATTGACTAAAAACCCGTCGATAAACGCTTTCGACCTTTCAAAATCGATAGCTAAATCGTTTACCTCTTCCAGCTACGGAAACAATATACTCGTAGGCATCAATACCGGCGCTATAGAGCCTCTTGCCGCGGCGTTTTCCGATATGGCCTCGAAGCTGTTGAAAGTATCGGCAAAACGCTCTTTCAGCGGCGTATCAAAAATAGGCGACGTCGATAAATACTCCGATATCATGGATATCGCCAATTGCATAATCAATAAAGAAATTTCATTCGCTTCAGATCCCGCTTATCCCGAAGCCGCCAATCAGGCTAAAATAGTTAAAGAAAAACTTAACGAGGCGCTTTGCGCTTATTCCGCGTCCGGCAGCTTCAAAAACGGTTTCGGCGGCATATCGGTTTACTGGCCCGATAAAAACAGATATCCTAAATATAAACCGTTTTATAAGGCGCTCGATTTTTCCGGTAAATTCCAGTGGGACGAGTTTCTCGACAGCCAGCTTTTAGGCGTTAGTCCTCAAACCGCTTCGGTGCGAGGCAGTGTCAACGCCCTTGTCGGCGAACTCGACGGAGCTTTTTTCTCGATGAGGCAGAATTCGGCCTTAAATGAAAAATCCAGCGTTTCAAACGAATCGGCTAAAATAGAATACTTGAAAAAAACCATAGTCGAAGGCGCTGTTAAATCGCATAAGACCGGTGACTATAAAACCGTTCATGAAACCCTGCGCGAAATTAGAAACGCTAAATCCATAGATACCGCCACTAAAAATAAGATGATAAACGACCTGAAACAGGGCGTCGGACCGCTCGATAAATAAAATATATTCGATAAAATTTATATATTTTTTCAGCGTCGCGCTGATTTATAAATAATAAAAGCGCCTTTTAGCGGGCGCTTTTATTATTTATTATGCAGCCTTTATTTTACAATGGTTTTACGGCACTTGACATAAAAAAATCTTTGTTGTATAATGCAATAAATTTAATCAGGAGGTTGTTTAATGGAACAGAACCAATTATCGAACAGTTTCTTCAAACTGGCTTCGTTCACCCTTTTAATCCTTTCTATAGCCATCTTTTTCGGCTCGATATTCTTCACCGCTTATTATTTCGAAAACGCTAACAGCCCGCAGCAAGTAGCTACTTCGGTCGATCTCGTCACTAAAGCTTTCCTTACCTCTATATTCGTTTTACTTTTCGCAGTCATCATGAACCTTAATTACGTTATTAAACTGCTTGAAGCAAAAGATAAAAAAGAATAACCCGAAAGTATTAATTAATCAAATTTTTACCATTAATTAACGGACTCGATATTTTTAAATCATATATTTTAATTTTTATTTAATAAATTAAACTGTATGATTTATTTTTTTTGTTTGAAATAAATTATTGAATGAACCGGCCTCTCATGACCCGGAAGGGCGAACGGACTCAAGCCGCCCGCCGGCCTGTTCATTACGGCGCCGTTGAGGACTATAGTAGAAGAACCGCCGCCGTCGAGGTTTATGGCTTTTACCGCTTTCAGCCTTATCAAAAGTTTCGCGAGCTCCACCTGACTCATCCCCTCTACCATTTCATGCCTTCCTTCTATTACGGCGCATATTATTTTTTTATCTGCCGTCAGCGCGATCGCGGTGCGCGGGTTTTTTGAATTTATCGCTTCCGCGCTGGCTTTGAGCGACGCCGGAATTTCGGAATTATAAACGAGCAACGGTTTGGTCTGAATATAATCTTTTAAAGCGGCTTTTTTTTCGGGCTTCATGGCTTTAAACTCGGCGGCCCTGATTATGTCGGCCGCGCCCCCGCCGCCAACGCAGAAATACGGGTAAAGATCATGTCTGACCGAATCCGCGTAGACTTTATAATCCTTGCATACGCGCCCGACTGAATATATTTTTTCGTTGATATCGGCGAAATAGCCGCCGTTGACCGCCAGGATAGCGCCGATTTTTCCGGCGGCTTCGGACGTTCTGGCGAGCCCGGAATCGAAATGTATTCCGGTTTCAAGCTCCGGCCCGGGAGTCACCGCGGCGATATGCAGCTTGTTTTTAGTGCTGGCGTTTGACGCGCTTATGAATTCGATTATATTTTTTCCGCCGGGGCCTTCGACGCTTACTTCGTAGCCGATCTCATAGCCTTCTTTAATAAGCGCGTTTTTGATAATGCTTTTTTTGGAAACGCTTTCAGCGCCGCGTTCTTCATTTACCGCCGCCACGGCCGCGATATAAAACAATACCAGCATTATCAGCCAGGGGCTGTTTTTTTTGATGAATTTTAACATGAACGTTCACTTTTACCGATCGCTAAAATTGCCGCTAACAGATCAAAGCTGCCTGAGGCATTCGAAAACCTTATCCATAATGTTGTTTTCTATAATCAGGCATACCCTGATATGGTTTTCGCCGGACGCGCCGAACGCGGATCCGGGGACCGTGGCTATACAGAACCTGTCCAGCAGAATATTTGACGCTTCGAGCGAATTTTTGGCGAATTTAGACGTGTTTAACATTCCATAAAAAGTGCCCTGCGGACGGACCCACGAGAAACCCGGAACGGTTTTTATTTTAACGTCGAAATAGTCGCGCCTGGTTTCATATAATTTATTGAGCTTCGGCAGAAAATCCTGCGGGCCCGTTAACGCTTCCAGCGCCATGTACTGGCTTACCGACGCCGCGCTCGACGCGCTGTGCTGCTGAAGCTTTATCATATTCGAAACTATATTTTTAGGCGCCGCTATATAAGCTATTCTAAGGCCCGTCATAGCGTAAGATTTTGAAAAACCGTTGATGAGTATGGTGCGCTCGCGCATGCCGTTAATCGCGGCCATGGATGTGAAAGAGCGCCCGTCGAATAAAATCTTTTCGTAAATTTCATCGGAAATTACGAATATATTATGCTCTTCGGCTATTTTAGCCAGTTCTTCGAGCTCGGCCCTGTCTATGGCCATTCCCGTCGGATTGCACGGGTTGTTTATTATAATGGCCCTGGTTTTTGGAGTTATGCGCTTTTTAATTTCGCTTATATGTATCTTGAAGTTTTCTTCGGGCTTCGTAGGAACGGGGACAGCCACGCCTTCGCACAGATTGACCATGTCTTCGTATGAAAGCCAGCTCGGGTCTATGAGGAGCACTTCGTCGCCCTTGTTTATGAAAGCCAGAAGCGCATATAAAATAGCCTGCTTTCCGCCGGGCGTCACGAAAATTTCGGTATTCGGATCGTAAGAAACGCCGTTTTCGTTTTTTAATTTATTGGCTATGGCCTCGCGCAGCTCTAAAATTCCGCGGCTGTTGGTATAGCGCGTATAACCTTTTTTCAGCGCTTCTATGCCCGCATTTACTATGTTTTCAGGCGTTTTTATGTCGGGTTCGCCCCATGAAAGATCTATAACTTCTTTTCCCTGCTTTTTCAGGGCGGCCGCTTTTTCCGCTACCGCGATCGATGACGAGTTTTTTAAAATTAAAAGCCTGTCGGCATATCTGATATCCGCCATTTCATATCCCCCACTTTATTTTTACGAAAACGCGCGACTGTTATTATTGCGCGATACGCGATATTTTAGAAAAATACTTGATACTAAATTATATTATCAGCTAAAAGCTTAACAAAAATTAACGATTATGTCAATGAAATGTTGATATTTCATATAAATTAATCAGGCTTAAGAAAGGCCCGATACAGTTCCTGAATCGTCGATATCTATTTTCATGGCAGCAGGCTGCTTCGGAAGGCCCGGAAGCGTCATCATTTCCCCCGCCATAGCCACTATGAAACCAGCGCCGCACGAAGGGCGAACTTCGCGAATGGTAAAGGCGAACCCCTCCGGCGCGCCGTAAACGTTCGGCGTGTCGGTCGTCGAAAGCTGGGTTTTGGCGATATTGACCGGAAGGTTCGCAAAACCGGCTTTTTCAAGATTGGTGAGGCATTTTTCCGCTTTGGGAAGGATTATTACGTTGCCCGCGTGATAAATCTTTCTGGCTATGGTTTCGATTTTTTCCTTGAGCGGAACCGAATCCTCATATAGCATCCTGAAATTTGACTGCTCGTTTGCCGCTTCTACCGCCGCGCGGGCAAGCGCCTCTCCGCCTTCCCCGCCCCTGGCGGCTACTTCTGAAATTTCGGCCCTGACGTTAAATTCTTTTTCACATCTGTCTTTGACGAATTTCAATTCGCTTTCGTCGTCGTCCGGAAACCGGTTAATGGCCACCACGGCAGGCAGGCCGTAAAGCTTTACCGTGCCGATATGCCGCGCCAGATTTACCATGCCGCGCTCCAGCGCTTCTAAACTTTTTTCAGTTTTTATTTTGTCTTTTGCCATGCCGCCGTGCATTTTAAGCGCCTTGAGAGACGCTACTATTACTACGGCTGAAGGTTTTATGTCAGGGTTCTGCCGGCAGACGATATCGAAGAATTTTTCGGCGCCCAGATCTACGGCGAAACCGCCTTCCGTAACCACATAATCGGCCAGCTTGAGCGCCATGCGGGTGGCTATGACGCTGCTGTTGCCATGAGCTATATTGGCGAACGGCCCCGCGTGCACGAACGCCGGCTGGCCTTCGCAGGTCTGCACCAGATTAGGCTTTATGGCGTCTTTTAAAAGCATCGCGATCGCGCCGGTACACCCGAAATCTCCGGCGTAAACCGGTTCGCCCTCTTTTGTGGCGGCCATTAAAATTTTTCCGATACGCTCCTTTAAGTCGCGCAGGTCTTTTGAAAGAGCCAGTATGGCCATTATTTCTGAAGCGGCGGTTATGTCGAACCCCGATTCGCGCACGAAACCGTTAGCCTTTCCGCCCAGACCGCAGACTATATTTCTCAGCTGGCGGTCCGAGACGTCTAAAACCCTGTTCCATGTTATGGATTCCGGCATTATATTCAACTCGTTGCCCTGGTAAATATGATTATCGCAGATCGCCGCGAGCGAATTATGCGCAAGACCCACCGCATGTATGTCGCCCGTAAAATGCAGATTGATATCGTCAGACGGGAATAATGACGCTTTCATCGTGCCGGCGGCGCCGCCCTTGACGCCGAATACAGGCCCGAGCGAGGGTTCCCGCAGGCATAGATGGACTTTTTTTCCTATATGGCCGAGCGCTTCGGTGAGGCCGATCGAAGTGACCGTTTTTCCTTCGCCGAAAGGCGTAGCGGTTATCGCGCTTACAAAAATTAGCTTTCCGCTCGGCCTGTCTTTGATTCCGTCCATTATATCAAGCTTTATCTTGGCCTTATAATCGCCGTATTGCTCTACAAACTTTCTTTCTATGCCGGCATTGTCCGCAATCGATAAAATATGCTGCATTAATAATCTCTCCCGCAAAATATTAACGCGCAATAAATGCGCGTTTTATTATCCGTATGTTGATTTTTTTTGTTTATTTTTTAAATAAAATAGCTTTTTTCATAATATAACAAAAAAAGATTGTGTAGTCAATAATTTTAAAATTTTTTAAAATTTTTAAATTAACATGCTTTTTCACTTTTTAAGTTGGTTAAATATAAATTTTTACGCTCTTTTTTATATTTTTTTGATAAGGGAAGGCGAGGTGCCAAAAGGCCCCTCCCTTCCCTTAAAATCCCTTCCAACCCCTGAATAACCTGACGCTTTATTTTTGAAGATTGCCTGCTTTTCTGCCGGCGCTTTAATTTAATTCTGTTATGCTCTTTTCGGTGACTGCCTCAAATCTCTCCACTGCCTTTCGTTTATTTGCAGACGCGCGCACGCGCGCGTCTGCGCTGCAATAATGGCTTATTGGTAAGTCAGAATTATGGTTTTGTAATAGGCGTTTTTGTTAACCAGCCTATAAAAATGCTTTCAGGTTGTAATTCATTGTTTAAGTTGCTTTTAAGCGTGTAGCAGGGGCCAGAATAATTTTAGAACGCGTCCCCGAAAAAAATTATCTGGCGCCCTGCCCAAACTACCAGCTAAAATGCAAAGTAACTTGTTTAAATTTGTAGTAATAGTCGAAATAAAATTTTAAGAGCTGATACACGAAATTTTTATTTATATGTAAAGCTCGCAGGGCGAGCCCCAGCCTTCACTATTCTCTTGTTCACTATCCACTATTCACTAATAAATTTGTCCGGCGCTTTGCCCAATACTACCCGTTAAAATCAAAGGCATTTTTTTATGTTTGAGATTCCTTGACTTATCTCTATATGTTTAGTAAAATTAAAGTAGGTGCATCATCATAACTAACGCACATTTTTAAATTTTTATAATAGATATTTTGCCAGTGGGTATTTTTACAGGCCCTATCGTGAAAGGAGTCTTTGTTATGATCAATAAAATTATTAAGTTATCAAACTTTTTTATAGCGGTTATATTGCTGATACCGCTTTTTTATTCCGGCGCTTTCGCGCAGAATGTAGATGGTTGCTGCCCATTTCCGAAAGAAATAAAAATAAAGATCAACGGCCAATCTTATGGCTACAATCAAATGTTAGTCGTTGACGAAGATACTCCCATGAACGTCGAATTCGTCGCCGTGCCTTTCGGCGGAGGCGAAATTCCGCTCACTTCATTCACTGACGGCGCTTTAGACTCGACCACCCTCGATCCCAAAGACTGGCAGCCAGTTCATAATCCTAAACACGTTGATAAAGATCCTCCGGTAGATAATTCATGCTGGACCGCGGCCGGAGGCAACGAAAATTTCGGCGATTCACACCAGTGGACAAATCCCGGCTGGAGGATCAAAGAAGTTAAATTCTGGTACAACACCGATTTTTCCAAAATAGGAAATAATAGCAGCGAAACGGGCAACACTTTCCAGCCGTTTCCTTACACCTACAACGTGCCGTCGGTTCCCGACTCTTATATATTTTATGCCTGGATGAGCATGCGCTGGGAATGGAACGGCACTTTAAAACATAAATGGATACATTCCGGATGGGTTGAAGAAAGAGATGCTGACGGAAATCCCACCGGCAAATGCGATATTTGCAAAACCAACGAAGCCGATAACGCCGTGCTTTTAATAAACTCAACTTTTTCTCCGCCTTATATAAACACCCCGATGAGCCAGGACATATCTTCCCTCGGCAGCATTTTATGGGACGACTCGCAGGTCCAGAACAGCGGCGGCGGTGAGCCTTTAAGAAGACAGACCTTTTTAAATTATGGCAGCTCCGGTTCTGGCCTCGGACCGCTCAGTGACGGCGTACATGTCGGAACGGTCGGCAAGGTATTGACCGTCAGGGTGCGCGTAATCGTTCGCGACAAGAAAAATATAGCTCACGTGCAAACCGGTTTCGGCGGCGATAACATCTTAAAAGCGCAGAACGGCCAGAAAGTATCCGAAACAGACGACCAGAAAAAACTGACGATCAGAATCGTCGATAATAACCCCAACGCAATAGACACAAAGCTTACCGGCGGATCGAGTTATTTATCCCTTGCGGATCTCGCCTCAGCGCGTGATGCTTCGGGCAACGATGCGGGCTGCAAAGACGAAAACTTCAAAATGATATTCTGGTATGAATGGCCTATATATCAATACGCTTCTTATAAGCTCTTCGATTATTTCGATAAAGATCCGGCTACCGGCGCTGATGTCCCGCCGCAGCATAATTTTTGCAACGTGATGTATTCGCCGATGTTCGTATGGAAAAAAGGCAAGGTATGGACTAAAATGTCGGAATTTTTAAACGATACCAAAAATACAAGCTCTCCGAAGTTTAAATTGTTCAAAGACGGCGCTGACGCCACCGATAGTCCCGATACTATCGTTTATGAAGGCACGTTCCCGCTCGATTATTTATTTAAAGGCGCCGATGCTAATAAAGAAGATATCGTCGGATGGCATTACGCTAAAACATCGCGCGGCGACGCTTTTGGAAATCCGGCTTACGATAAGGATAAAGACGCCAGCCCGCTTTTCGACACTTACAAACCCGGCGGAAAAGACCTTAAAGATTTTTTCAAATATCCGCCCGTCAATTATAAAAACGGCAAGGGCCCCCTCAAATATTTCGTCGAGGTGCGCGATTGCTCAAATAACGGCGGCGGCACCGGCGAGGTAAACTTCAACTGCGCCGAAACCTATTTTTCGGATTTTCCCGCCGAGCCTGATAAAGCTTATACTCATCCGCAGTTAAAATTCAACTCCGATGTCGTCAAATTTATGGTTAAATCAGATCAGGCGCCGATCGGTACGCCCCTTAATACCACAGGCGCCCAGATTTCAACCACCGATATTCCCGGCGGTTCCCCCGAAGCGGCTTATTGCGCTTCAGAAGATTATTCCGGCGACCCTATCCAGTCAAAGTGGAAAGATATCGCGTATATAAAAAATTATTTAAATCCCAACGCCGATTCTCCGTCTGAAAATATATTAAAATACTACCAGGCATGGGGCAAGATAGAAATCGAAGATAAAATAAAACCGAATCTAGGTATTTACATAAAAAATACCGTAAAACAGAGCACCAGGCGCGTATATATGGAAGACGGCATAGAAACGCTTCACTATAGAGGGGCTGCGTCTAAACTCGATCAATTTACACGCGCAAATATAGATTCTAATCCCGACCGCAAGATGGCCGTCATCGATAAAACCGATAAGTACAACTATTGCCTGCTGCCGGATACTTATACACCGAACCCAAATCCTCCAGCCAACAGCACAGGCAATTTCGACGTTCCTTTCGACGATCTTCGCGATGAATGGGTTTTTGATCAGATTCCCAAAAATTCCGACAACAAGCTCTTCGAAGGCGACGAAAAAAATCAAGATACTAATAAACACGGATACGGCGTCGGAAAAGACATTCAGCTTATCGTTAAACATCAGGATTTGTGCGAAGAAAATAAAGCGGCTTACTTCGTGCCTTATTTCGCTTACGATAATATTGACGGCCAGCGCATTCCAAAAGACGGCCAGAATTTCACGCTTCCCGATGAATGGTACAAAGGCGTGGCCGCGGACAATAACACTCACAATACGCCGAATAATCCTATGTTCGCCGATAACATGATTAATCTGGGGTTCGTCACCTGGGCGATCAAAGATGAAAACTACGATCAGGCCACCGCCGATAGCATTTACAAGGTGGGCAATTATTATACCTATCCAAAACTCACATTCAGTAACGTAAACTGCGATTGGAACTGTACGCCGCTTAATGGCGGCAAGGAAATATCCGTTTCCTACGCCGTGATCGATCAAAATAAAAACCACCGTAAGATAAAAATGAACCTTTTTGTGGCGCCTACGGACATGAGTATAGTGACTATTGAAAAATCAGAAAAAAGAAGCGAATAAAGGAGAAACTATAAAATGAAAAACAGGGCGTTAAATACGGCGCTGGTTTTATCGGCCGCCGCCATGTTTTATGCGGCGGCTTTATTCACGGGCGCCGGTGAAATATTTGCAAAAGATAAATTAAAGGAAAAAGACCGCGAGTTATTTAAAAATAACCTCGTAGCAAGCGTTACCGAATACGACGTTTCGATAAAAAACGGAAAAAAGGTTAAAAAATCCTTCAGCAAATACGATTCGAAGGGTTTTAAGACCGAAACCACCGAATATAAGCAGGACGGAAAGACGCTCGATAAAAGGTTTGAATATTCGTACGACACCAATTCAAACGAGATAAACCAGTCCGAATATAATATAGACGGTATTTTAAAGGCAAGCAGGGAATCTTCTTACGACACGAAAGGAGTAAATCTTTTAAAAGAAGTCTTCTTCAACAATAAAAACATCGCGGTCAAGGCGCGCGTCTTTAACTACGATGGTTCGGATAACGTTATTGAACAAATCACTTACGACATTGACAATAATATAGAATCCAAAAATGTTCTGGCTTATGACAGCAAAGGATTTAAAACGGTACAGGCCACTTACGATAAAAGCAACAAACTGTCCTCAAAGTGGCTTTATAAATACGATGAAAAAGGAAACTTAACCGAAGCCGTTTCACAGGATGCGCAGGGGAATTTAACTGGAAAGTGGGTCTATTCATATAATGAAAAAGGCCTGCCTGATAAAATTACCGGTTATAATTCCCAGAATATGGCGGTAACTTCAAAAAAATTAGAATATGAATTCAGGGCCAGGCCGGCTGAAGCGCCAAAAATAGATATTGCGAAAATATATTCCAGTGAAGGCAACGATGACGGCAACGCCGATTATACCGATATAAATGCCCCGCCACGCAAGCTTTTATTCATTAACCGGGTAAAGACCGCCACCGCTGAAGAGGTCGATAGAATGATCGATGAAGGCAAATTCGATCTTAATTATCAGGGCGACAACGGATGGACCGCTCTTATCGCAGCGGCATCCTACGGCAACGCCGAAGCTGTTAAAGCTCTTCTGGCAAGAGGAGTGAATACAAATTTAAAAGACGGCAGGGGTATGACTGCCCTTGATTATGCCGTCAAAATAAAAAGCAAAGAAGTAATTAAACTTTTAAATGGCGTTAAAACCGAAAACAAATAATTTATATTAATAGTTTTATTGTTTTTTATATATTGGCCGCCTGATTTTTGAAATTTAAGAATTTCAAAGGTATTTATTTTATAAGATGATCAATAAAAATTTCAAAAAAATTGGGCGGCTTTTTCATGTCTACAAGCTATTAACATCGAAAAGAGGTGATTATTTTGATGAAAATGTTTTTCGCCTCTATTAATTCTAATATCGTTATTTCTTTATATTTATCGTTATTATTATTATTTTATAGTCTTGCTCCGGCCGCGGCCCAGTCTTTTAAATTTTATGATTTGAGCTCTAATTCCGTTGTGACAAGCGGTTTCACATTCATTAAAAACAGCGCCGGTAATTTTTCATATCCTCAGATATATCAGGGCCGGTTGTGGTTCGCCGAACCTCTCACGCTCGAAAAGCCGGCTTATGTCCAATTCACTTTTTTATCAGATAATTACTCGATTAATTATTCAAAAACCTCTTCGGATGTGGCTAAAATAATTATGGGCGATCTGGCCGCGCGGCCCTCGAATGTATATAACGTTTATCTTTCTTCTAAAAACAACAATTCTTATTTAAGTTCTAATACGCCAGGCGTGAAACTTAATTTCGGCTCCAGCCCTTATACGGCGAACGGCGTTAAAACTCAAATTAATCCATATTCCACTTCCGCTAATAATTATAATAACAACTCAGGCAATAGCTATAATTCCGCTTATTCGACTTTTGGTAATTCCGCCAATAAATTCGGCGGCTCTTATCAAACCACTCAAACACTGCCTTTCGTTTCTACCGTTCAGCCTTCCACCGGCGTAACGACGCAAAAAAATACATATCAGAGCATCTCGAATCAACCGCCGGTTCCAACGCAGTCCGGCACCCGCGGCGGAGTTACAGGTTACGTGTCCGGCGGCTCCACGCCGTTCGGCGGTGAAAGCGTTATAGTAAGCGTTACAAACAGCAAAAATCAGTATATTAAAAGCGAAGTTATCAATACGCAATCCGGCACGACCGTTTACCCTTACTCAATAAGCGGCATTCCGCCGATCCTGCCCGGTTCAAACGATTATTACCGCGTTAACGTCGTTTCGAACAACGGTTTTCAGAGCAACCCTTATTCGTCGCAGAATATCAAAATTTATTCAAACGGCCAGACCGTCCAGGCTCAGCCTATAGTAATGCAGTCCTATCGCGGCAAACTCAATATTACTTTGTATCATAACCCTCCCGCTTTGAACGAATCGGAGTCTTACCTTTCGCAGCTCGCTCAAAACGCCGTAATAAATATTTCCGGCTCGGCCGCGAGCGCCCGCTTTACCGGCGAGTCCCCGGCCAGATTTTACCGATATACAATCGACGACGCCCCTTCCGGGAAGCGCCAGCTTATTATCATGTTTCCCGGCCATAAAGTTAGCGGCGGCGATAATCCTTCCGTCACTATTCCCGTTAATTCAACCGCTTCTATTTTGTATAATCTTTCTGAAAGCCGTTAATTTTTTAAACTTGCGTCCCTTTAAAATATAGAAAAACGCAAGAAAAAAACGCTTGACAATATTAGAATTTTATGATATTATTTTAAACGAATATACAATTTCTTGATATAGAATATTGTAATTTACAATTTTATTATAAATTAATAATCGCGATGGAGGGTTATTACAAATGGCAGAATTCAAAAAAACCGATTTCGTTAAAATCAGCAATTGTTTAAAAGCGATAGCTCATCCTATTAGGATACAAATAATCGAGCACCTCAGAAAAAAAGAAATGAACGTCACCGAGCTTATAAAGGCCACAAAAGTCAAACAGGCCAATCTTTCTCAGCACCTTTCGCAGCTTCGCGGAAAAGAAATAGTCAACACCAGAAAAGAAGGCAATATAGTTTTCTATTCGCTTAAAAAACACGAAGTTACCGAAATAATCGACCTTATGAGAAAATATGTCTGCAAATCAAAGTAATCGCGGGTTTGTCGATTACCTTAAATATTTACCTTCAAAATCTCTGTCGCTAGAATTTATAAAATCGAACGGCGGAGATTTTTTTAATACGGCCGGAGAACGTCTTATTTTAAGCCTTCTCGACGGCGCGCTCGAAAAATGCCGGCGTGAAATTCTGCTCGGCGTTTATCCGGCGGAATCGCTTACGCGCGAATTTTTATGCGCCGAAGTGTGGCGGCTTCTTAAAAGCGATTATAACGAAAAAGTATCTTCCGCGCTAAGCCTTGTAAACGTTATAAACGCCACCGGAATAGTCATACACACCAACCTGGGGCGAGCGCCTCTGGGTAAGGCTTTTGCCGGTTATGACCGATCGCGCTATTCCAATCTGGAATTCGATCTCGAAACAGGCTTGCGCGGAAGGCGAGACGAGCATCTAAAAGGGCTTTTAACCGCCGTAACCGGCGCCGAAGACGCCGTATGCGTCAACAATAACGCTGCGGCCGTTCTGCTTGTTTCCGCGGCCCTGGCGGCCGGCGGCGAGGTCATGGTCAGGCGCGGCGAATCGGTTGAAATCGGCGAAGGGTTCCGAATAAACGAAATGATAAAAGCCGGCGGCGCGCGCGTAACGGATATAGGCGCTACCAATTCTTGCGCGCTCGCCGATTATGAAAACGCGCTTACGCCCGAAACTAAAATAGCGGCCAGAATACACACTTCAAATTACCGCGTCAGCGGGTACGTTAAAAGCGTTTCTGATGAAGATTTTCTCGAATTTTGCCGCACGCGCTCGATTGTTTCGTACTTCGATCTCGGCTCGGGTTTTCTTGGCGGCGAAATTTTTGCTAACGCGGAGCTTACCGCCGGCGAGCCGTCGGTCAGAGGCCTTATAACCGCCGGGTTCGACCTCGTGAGCTTTTCATGCGACAAACTTCTGGGTTCGTCTCAGGCGGGAGTGATATGCGGTAAAAAAGAACTGATCGCGAGTTTACGTAAACATCAGATGTACCGGGCCCTGAGGGTGTCAAAAGACATAACCGCCTCGCTGCAGCAGACGCTGGCGGCGCTGCTGTTTTCCAACTGCGCCGAAAGCGTTCCGGTGGTTAAAATGCTAAATGAAAGCCCGGAATCTATAGGGGCGCGCTGCCTGACGCTTTTTTCCGAAATATCGGGCCTCGCTTCATATAAAACCGTTGTAACAGAAGAAAAGAAGTTAAAGATAGAGATACTTTCGGCTGAAGCTGCCGCCGGAGGCGGCACTACCCCCGAAAAAACGCTGTCCAACCCAGCGCTTCACATAAAACTCGGTGAAGGTGCGCCTAAAAACCTCACGCTGGAATATATATCCCGCTTTATGCGGACGTCGCCCGAACGCGTGGCCGGATATATAGATTCCGATTCTTATATACTTAATCTCAGGACGGTTTTCGACGACGAAACGCCGAAAATTGCGCGCGCGATGGATTCTCTGATGACGAAGATCGGCGGAAAATGAGGCCCGGAGCGGATAACTGAATAGCGCAAACGTTTGAAAGACTCTGAAACCGCTTTATTCGAGAAGCATTTTTTTCAAGCGGTCGAGTTCGGCGTCGGGCAGCTCAGGATAAACCGGCAGATAAACAACGCCGCCCGTGAGGGCGCATGCATTATTCAGCGCTTCGGAATTCTCTTCGAATACGCATATTCCTTGCTGACTCGACAGGAAAAAGCCTTTATCCCTGAAGCGGGGTATCTTTTTTTTCAACTCGGCGGAAACCACGGGAAATGCCCAGTAAATATGGTCCGGCGCGGCCGAACCCGGAAGCGCGTATTTGCACGCCAGCTCTGCGGCGAGCGCGTCGCAGCGTTCTTTATGCAGGCGCGCGCCGGCGGCGTCGAACGAGGAAAGCCTTTGCAGCAGAGTATGAAGAAGCTGCCCGGAAGGTTTTTGCCGTATCTTTTCATAAAAATCGTTTCCGGTGAAACTTTTAGTCGCGCGGTACATGGCCGCGTCTATATCTATGCCGAAAGCGCCGCAAAGCCTGGTTATAACGCCGAAAACCCTTTGACCGCTAATAAATTTGAGCAGCATGGTTTTTAACGCCTTTAATTTATACGAAAATTCGGATTGACGGGGATATGACGAATGGCGGCTTTTCATGGCGGCCATAAGTTTTTCGTCGCGGACAGAAACCACCGCCCCGCCTAGCGCGGTGGAGGTTTTTATCGTACCGAAGCTGTAGAACCTTACGTCGGAAATTAGTTCCTCCGCCGGCCCGGGAAAATATTGCGAGCTGTCTTCTATTAGAAGTATGCCGCGGCCCTTTATAGCCTCCCTGATGGGCGCGAGATCCGCTCTGGCGCCGAAAAGGTGCGCAGCGACTATGGCTTTTGTCTTTGCAGTGATTAGAGTTTTCAGCGAGGCGATATCCGGCGCGATAGTGCCGGCGAAGATGTCCGCGGGGACGACCTTCAAACCATGATCGGAAGCGATTTGAAACATGTGGGGGATATTGACGGCGGTCATGATAATTTCGTCGCCGGGCGCTATGGCGAGGGCCGAAAGCAGAAGGTCGAAGGCCGTTCTGACCGAAAGACATGCCATTGAATGGCAGCTTCCCGAAGCGTCCCATAATGCGGTTATCTTTTTATCGAGGGTTTGCGCGTCCAGAATAAACGAAGGAAAAACGAGCGCAGTTAGAAGCCGCCGCCAGCATATGTCAAGTTTTTTCTGTATCCACATCGTTTATGCTCCCGTAATAGTAAAAACCCCGAAACTTGTTACAGTTTCAGGGTTTTTATAATGCGGAGAGCGGGACTTGAACCCGCATGGCGTGAGCCATACGCCCCTCAAACGTACGTGTCTGCCAGTTCCACCATCTCCGCGTTTAAGGATGGTATTAATATACCATATTTTATTAAAATTGTAAAGATTTTTTTATAACTTTTTTAAAAATAATATTTATAATAAAAATATTTAATTCTGCTTATTTTCTTTCATGCGTTTTGCCGGTGCGGCGAAGAAGTGCATGAACTCTGGCCTGAAGTTCTTTTAATGAAAAAGGTTTGCACAGGTAATCGTCGGCGCCCAGATCGAGGCCGGTTACTCTGTCGGTTTCGGAAGCTTTACCGGAAAGTATTAATACAGGAATTTCAGGAGCGTTTTTTTTGAGCTGCTTGAGCAGATCGAGGCCGCTGCCGTCGGGAAGGCTTATATCGAGAAGGACTAACGCGAAAGAAGGATTGTTTTCAGAAATGCCGTTGATTATAGCGAGAGCGTCGCTGAAACTGCTTACGAAAGTAACGTCGAACCCTTCGTTTTTAAAGTTGTAAGCGAGCATGGTAGACAACATAACATCGTCGTCTATCAAGAGCAGCTTTATTAATTCTTCAGTCATTTTTGGCACCTTTATATATTTTTAAAAAGTGACTTAAAGAATATATATCATAAAAAATTAAAGGTGTCAACAGATTATTTAGGCAACGTCAGGTTAACGCAAAAAAGTCGTTTTTTTATTTAAGTAGAAATGTAGATTTATTTGTTCAAGTAATTTTTATGCAGGTCAAGTCAGGAATTTTTTAAAATGCGTTCGATTTCCGTTCTGACTTCGGCGTTGGTTACCTGCGCGGTGCCGCGCTTCATTACTTTGACCCCGCCCGCGATATTGGCGAGTTCTATTGATAATTCAGGTTTTTTCATCTTTCTGGTTATGGGAAGGCTTGCGGCGAGCATTGCGGCTACGGTGTCGCCGGCGCCGGTAACGTCGGCTATTTCGTCGCGCCTGGTTATGTCCACTTCGAAGAGCGCGCCGGATTCGTCGAAAAAGGCCATACCGGCTGACCCGCGAGTTATAAGCATGGTTTTATCGCCGCTCATTTTTATTAGTTTGCGGCCGCATTCTATAAGCGACTCGCGGTTTTTAATTTTTATTCCCGAAGCTTCCAGAGCTTCGGATTCGTTGGGAGTGGCGGTATATGCGCCCTTGAAATCGAAAAGGCGGTGGCGGGAATCCACTATGACCAATATGTCTCTTTTTGAATATTCGAAGTTAAGAATATCTTGAAGCCCGGCGCAGAAATAATCAGTGAAAAGCCCGCAGTTATAATCGGATATTAAAACCGAATCTACTTTTTTAACGGCTTTCTTGAAATTAGCCAGGATTTTATCGGCGGTTTTATCGGATATCGGAACGTCGCCGCCTTTATCGATCCTGATTACCTGCTGTAATGTGGTATGGAGCGCGCCGGACATAATGCGTGTTTTCACGCAGGTTTTGTAATCGCCGCCGCGCACTATAAAGCTTGAATTTATGCCGTTTTTAACATAAAAATCGATTACGGTTTCCGCTTCGCGGCTTTTATCGGCCGCGCCTATGGAATACACTTCGGCGCCGAGCGACGCCGCGTTTGCCGTAGCGTTTCCCGCCCCGCCGGGAGTGGTTTTGGAGCTTTCATGCCTGAGTATAAGCACCGGGGCTTCGCGCGAGATGCGTTCGCATGCGCCCGTTATATATTCGTCGGCAATAATATCGCCTACGACGGCTACTTTAACGTTTTTAAGCGAGTCGAGGATTTTAAAATATTCTTTTTCCCGCCCTTTTTGTATTTTAAATAAATTTTTTCCGTTATCAGATGGCATTAAAAAATTTCCTTTTCTTTTCTTATTTATTTAATATTTAACTCCATATCTTAAAGGATTATCCAGCCCCATATCATGGCCGCTCTGAGCGCCGCCTTTCATGGGCGAAAGCGTTTCGAGCGTAAAATCAGCGTTATTGGGAAATTTAAAATCGGGCATGACGTATTTGGGATGGGCGGATATAGAATTCGCTCCCGGCGCGCAGCCTGAATAAAACACAGAAGTTTTAGTGTAGCCGGGCATATTGTAGGCGTTGTTAAAATCCGGCTTGAATTCTTCCGTGGCCGGGCCCAGGTTTCTTATTCCCGTTTTATTGTTTATTAAGGCGTTATTTAATATCATGTCCAGCGCGTCGTTCTGGCATACCACGCCCGCGCCTTCGCATTCGGCTATAATATTATGGTCTATTACGGCCATTCCGGACTCTATAAATATTCCGTTTCCGCTGGTGAAGCACAGCACGCAATTATAAATATGCGGATTTGGAGTGCTTTTTGAATATATGGCGGCCGAATCGGTTATATTCTGCCCCACGTCGTTTATCTGGCAGAAGCGTATCGGCACGCTGGAGCCTTCGGTCACTATGCCGTAATTCAGCGTATGTGAAATCTGGAGATTTTCGAGGACGGCGTTGGTGTTTTTGACGTATATTCCGATGCTCGAATGCATAATTTTGCAGTACTTCATGGTGTTATTGGAGCCGCCGGAAGCGCTTTCAAAGCGTATGCCGCCCCAGTCGCCGGCGTTATAATAGCGTTCGTTGGATATGAACGATATCGGTTTTACCGCGTCGCCTTCGGCTTTGAGCGTGCCTTTTACTATAATTTCCGATTTCTGGCTGAATCCGCCGCCGGCCTGCATGTCGTGCGCGGAGAGTTTGACCGTAACTCCCGGTTCGATAGTTAATTTTACGCCTGATTTTACGGTTACGTCGCCTTTTACCACTATGGGGCTCATCTGGGTGGTCCACACGGTGTCGGATGTTATTTCGCCGTTCTGCACGGTATCGGGCGCCATGGGCGTTTCGCCGTACGATTCGTTTGAAGGCGCGTATTCGTTGTTATTGTTATACGAATAAACTTTATAATAATATTTGGTGCCGGGTTCGAGACCCCAGTCTTTGCAGGTGACTTTATAGCGTTCGCCGGCCATGAATATCATTTTTGAATCTGAATTTATGGCTACGTTCGGCTTAGCGCTTCTATAAACTCTGTATTCCTTAAAATCCTCGTCGTAATTGATCGTCCACTCGAGTTCGGCCGCGCGGTCTGTCATTACAAGGCGCGCAAGGTTTACCGGGGTAATTATTCCGTCGGCTTTTTCGCCGGATTTCGAGTTGACGCAGCTTATATTGATTATGGTAAGTGCGCTTATCATGAAAAAAAGCGTTAAAATTATTTTTTTGACTCCAGAATCCGGGTTTCTGGAATCGTAAAAGTTGAAGCCGCTGAAGAAATTTACCCGTGAAAGCGTGTTCTGGTTTTTATTTTCAGGCATGTTAAAAAATAATATTTTATAAATATATGATTTCATAAACTGACTTATCGGAAAAATAATTGAAAGCTTTATAACTTGCGGCGATGTGAAGCGCTTTAAATTAAAAATAATAGGTTATTTTGTATCAGTGAATAGTGCAGAGTGGATAGTGAATAGTTAAGGCTGGGGCTCGCCCTGCGAGCTTTACATATAAAAATTAAATGACTTATGGATGCAGCTCTTAAAATTTTATTGGCTATTATTTAAATTTTAAACAAGTTCCTTTGTTTTTTAGCAGGTAGTTTTGGGCAGGGCGCCAGATAATTTTTTTCGGGGACGCGTTCTAAAATCCCTCCGGGATTTTAGCCGCTTGAGCTC
>MWBZ01000064.1 GCA_002069765.1 bacterium ADurb.Bin243 | reverse complement strand
TATTTATCGAACATGTCCTGGTATATTTTCATGAAATTATGGACTTTATCTTCTATGGTGAAAAACTGCCATGCGAGGTTGGCGCCGGACCATAGAAGCTGCGGAAGCTCCACGAAATATTTATGGAAAAACCCGCCTTTAGATTCGGTGGCGGGCGTGAAATCTATTTTAGATTTAACGCCCATCATCTGTTCCATGAAGCGCCTGTTGTAGTTGTATCCGGGAAGCACCGATATAAGCCGGCACCAGTTTTTTATGTTGTAATATACGCGGCCGTTGAGGAGTCCGAGCATATTGGCGAAGTAGAAGTCGTTATTTATAATCTTTTCGCGCGGGACCTTTAAAACTTCGCAGAACTGAACGTAAACCATGTGATACGCGTTGAGCGCGAACGAAAACGTGAGCGGCGAAGTTATGCCGGAGTAGCTTTCGACTATATTAGAGTTGTCCCATATAGTTTTATACTCGCTTTTAGACGGCGACAATTTATTTAAAGTGGTTATGGGCCTGGTTTGCAGAATATAAATCTTGCGCGGGTTATCGATATCTATGGTCCATTCTATGTCCTGCGGAACGCCTTTATTGGCGGCCTCTATTTTACGGCATATGGCGGCCACGGCCAGCGCCTGCTGATTGGTAAGGCACTGCGTATCGCATTCGGCGTCTTTTACGGCTTCTTTTATGGTGCCGAAGCCTTTTTCGGAATTGAAAACCACTTTTTCTTTTTTAGACGCTATTTCCATTCGGTCTATGCTGATAACGCCGGATTTTTTGCATATAAACTGGTCCGAGTTGAGCTCGCCGGATACGAGGCCTTCGCCGAGGCCGTACGCGGCGCTGATGAGCATTTCGTCGTGGACGCTGGTTATGGGGTTGACGGTGAAGGTTACGCCGGAAACGGAGCCGTTTATCATTTTTTGAATTACCACGGCGACTTTTACTTCGCGCTGCGAAATATTTTTCATGGCGCGGTATGCCACGGCGCGGTCCGAGTAGCCGGAGGCCCAGCAGCCGGCTACGGCTTCGAGTATTTCGGGGCCGGTTTTTCTGAAAAGAAAGCTGTCAAGCTGACCGGCGTATGAAAAATCTTTAGAATCTTCGGTGGTGGCGCTCGAGCGCACCGACAGGTAGCAGCCTTCGCCTATATTTTCCTTTACCGCCTTTAAAATTTCGGCGCAAAGGTCTTTATCTATATTTTCAGCCCTGAAAAGCGACCTTATTTCGGCGGCGCTTTTAGCTATGGCGGCCGGAGTGTCGGTTTTAAGGCCGTTCAGCGCGGCGTTGAATTTTGATTCGATCGATTTAACGAATCCCGAAAAGCATTCGGTTGAAAGCGCGATAAACGGGGGCACGCTGCAGCCGTATCCGGCTAGCTTGAAAAGGTTCATGGCTTTTCCGCCCACCGCGTTCACTTCGGTCGAGCCGAGAGGGTTTTTAAATGTTACAATTTTATTCAAAACCGGCCTCCATATATAAATTTTTAATATAACTATCTTTTTAGTTTCGAGCGCTGGCGTATAGCGGCATTTTATTGCGCCATAAAGGAATCTAGATTAAAAATAAAGCGCGGCGCATATAGCGATGGCCAGGTGATAGGCCACTAAATAAAACGAGACGGCGCCCCTGTAAAATTTAGCGTTGAAATTGGACGGCTTAACGCTATAGACCATTCCTGCGCATATTACCGTAAACGATATGACGGCGGCGCTTATGAGCATGGGCATATAAACGGTTATTTTATCCGCGCCGGCGGCCGATATAATTTTTCCGACCGATAAATAAAGGGCCAGAAAGGCTAAAAATATATTTACCGCAAGAAGCGCGAAAGCTCCGAAGGGCGCGAGCCTGAGAGAGTAAGAATCCACGCCTTCGCGTTCCTCTTCGGTCGAAAAAGTCTTTCTTCCGAATTCGAAAACGTTGAATACGAACCAGTTTCCGAGCGCGACATACAGGTATGCCGCCGGCATTTCGGTGATATAAGCGTCTTTTAATATGGAATATATAAGCAGCCCGAGCATTGAAGCTGAAAAAGTGTGAGTGGCGGCGTATAATTCCATTTTAGGGCGCATCCAGTCGCCTATGAAAAATTCCTGGCGCATGATTAATGTGAAACAAAGCACCAGGGCGTATGTGGAAAAAACTTTAAAGCCGAGCGAGGCTGAAAGTATTATTTCTGAAATTACGCAGACCAGTATTCCGGCGCCGAACTCGTTGACGCTTAAAACGCCGCGCGGCAGGGGCCGTTCTTTATTGACGAGCCTGTCGGTTTCGTAGTCTTTTATATCGTCGAAAAGCCTCATGTGAAAGAAAACGAGCCACACGAGAGCGAAGCCGGTCAATAAAAAGGCGGGCCTGGAACCGATTTCAAACCGGCCCGCCGCGAAAGCCATAGCGGCGTTCGCCGAGGCGAAAGCCGCTATCATGATAGTGTGGCTGACCGGCTCGAAGCGTTCTTTTATAAAAATAGACCATCTCGATATTAAATTCATTGTTTTTTCACCACTTATAATTTACTAAATCGCCGATTTTAGGGGGCATTATCTCGTGAAGTTCGGTGTTGGGGCGGAATTCCACCAGCGACGAAGCGTCTTCGTGCTTGAGGACCGTGGCCGTTCCTTTTAAAAGCGGTTTTCTGCCGCGTGTGTAAACGTTGAATATATCGCCTACGTTAACGTGATGGTCGAAGCCTATATTGATGTAAATGTCGTTGGTGTTGCGGACTTCTATAATATTTCCCAATAGGAACATTTTATACCATTCAAAATAAGCGTAAACGAACGACTGCAGCGATATCAGCACCGCCGCGCCCACGTAGGCGCACTGCAGCGCCGGAAACACATAGCCGTTAAGGCTGTTTACGAACGGCGTATAGCCGAAAATCTGCGAAAGGTTGATATTTGAAAGCGTCCACTGATGGATATTAACGCTGTTTATATATATAAAATAAAAAACGTACTGCAGGACGAAGCGTATAATGGCTTTAGGCAGCCTGCCGGCGAGAAGCAGTCCGGCGCCCCATGCGGGAATGGATATAAGCCCCATTAAAAGAGGGAAAACGTAATTGGTAGGCGCTGCCCGCATGGATTCTACGAAAAGGTCTTTGTAATCGCCTTCGGTTTCGAGCCTCAATTTATCTTCTTCGGCTTTTTTGCGGCGCTCCTCTGCGGCGTCGGATTCGGCCTGGCGGCGTTTTTGCTCTTCCTGCTCGATTATGGCCATATAAAGGTCTTTTTGCGGAAGCTCGCCCATTATTTTTTTATAATCCACGCCGGCTTTCGACGATATGTTTTTGATGAGCTCGAATACTTTAGCCGGCGCGTAAGAGCCGCATTTGGGCAGTTCGTCGGCGGCCTCGTCGAGGTTGTCGTTTTGAAAATATGAAAGCGACAGGTAATAATGGCCCTTTTCCGAAAGATCTGCGCCTTCGGAATTTTTAAGAATTTCGCGCAAAGTTATAATAGCTTTGGGGATATTGCCCTGATTAAAATACGATATTCCTTCTTCGATTTTTGCGTCGATTTCGGGATTACTCAATTTAACTCACTCCGTTTTATAAAATTTTTAAGACGACGCTCTGGCGCGTAGTTTTGCCCACTGCCTGAGATGGTCGATTTTTTCGCGCATGGTCTGCGAAAGCGGCACTGTTTCCTGCAGGGCTTTTGCTATATCGTGCGTTTCTATGTCGCGCTTTTCGTAAAACGCGTCGTACATCGACGAAATTATCGCCTGCTCTATTTCCGCGCCCGAGAACCCTTCGCTCAGGCTCACCAGCTCGCCGATATCGTATTTTAAGATGTCGCGTTTGCGTTTTGAGATGTGTATATTGAATATGGCCGCGCGTTCGGCTTCGGTGGGCAGGTCCACGAAGAATATTTCGTCGAATCGGCCCTTGCGGAGCAATTCCGGCGGCAGGTTTTCGATAGAATTGGCGGTGGCGATAACGAATACAGGCGCGGTTTTTTCCTGAAGCCATGTGATGAACGAACCGAATATGCGCGTTGAAAGGCCCGAGTCGCCTGAACTTCCGCCGCCGGCTCCTGCGAAGGCTTTTTCTATTTCGTCGAGCCATAAGATGGTGGGCGAAAGGGCTTCGGCCACTCTCAAGGCTTTGCGAAGGTTTTCTTCGGATTCGCCGACGTATTTTCCAAAAATATTGCCCACGTCGAACCTTAAAAGCGGCAGACGCCAGAGCGAGGCTATGCATTTTGAAACCAGGCTTTTTCCGCAGCCCTGCACGCCCAGGAGCAGAACGCCTTTGGGTTCCGGAAGCCCGTATTCGCGGGCTTTTTCTGAAAACGCGCCGGCGCGCTTTTTAAGCCATGTTTTAAGCCCGTTCAATCCGCCCACGTTTGAAAAATCTTCGTGGACCTCGAAATATTCGAGCATTCCGGCTTTTCTGATTATCTGTTTTTTTTCGGAAATGATCAGCCCCAGGTCTTTTTCGTCGAACTGCCTGTCGTTGACGATGGCTTTAGCGAAAACGTTTTCCACTTCGCCGGCCGTCATGCCCAGGCACGCTTTTATCATTTTTTCCCTGAGAGTTTCGTCTATATCGAATTTAAGATTATAGTGCTTTTCCACGTTAGCCAGGGTGCGTTCTAAAATATCTTTTATGCCGGCGTAATCGGGAAGCGGAAAATCCATGATAACGATGTCTTTTTCGAGTTCCCTGGGAATATGCAGCACCGAAGAAAGTATAAATACCGTTTTAAAAGACCCTCTCAGCGATAAAATTGTGTCGCGCAGTTTGCGCCTGACGAGCACGGGATTTTCAAGATACTGCTGGAACGGGTCTTCCATGTAATAATGAAAATCCTTTAAAACGAAAAATGCCCTGTCTTTATATTCGATGATTTGTTCGAGCGCGTTTACGGGATTGGCCGTACCGCTGATGGCGGCGTTGCGGGTTATGGAATATATACCCTGCGTGGCCGACCAGACGAAAAGCTCTTTTTTAGTGGCCTGCGCGAGTTTGGTGAGTTCGGTAATAACGCGTTCCTCTTCGAATGAAACCAGGTAGATCAGCGGGTATCTGGATTTGACAAAAATATCTATATCTTCGAGTATTTTCATAATATCACCACGATTAATATTTGATTGTATTGCAATAATTTAACTTTAAAATCAAGTTTATAATTCTATGAATTTTTCAAAATCATCTTTTTTAGGGTTTTTGCTTTCTACGCCGTTCTTGAATTCAGCCGCGGACCCGAGTTCTATGAAACCGGCGATGTCCTGAGCTTTTTCTTCCGCGGTTTTTCTCTCGCAGATTTTATACATCGAAACCGTATCGCCGCCGGATAACGTAAGTATCTGCGCCGCGCCTTCGGTCAGAAATACTTTTGAAACGCCGTCCGCCGGCTTATCGTAAAATATAGTGCGCCCGCCGGCGTCGAGGACGTAGATATAACCGTCGGAACAGCCCACGGCGAAGTATTTGCCGTCTTCCGATATGTCGGTGCAAATTACGGGGCTTTTAAGTTCGAAGTTGAAAAGAACTTTCTGGTCGCCGTGAAGGCAGAGCACCTTATTGTCGGTCGAGCCGGCGAATATGATTTTGCCGTCGCGCGACATCGAAACCGAGCTCAATCTGTCGTTGATGCAGAACTGCCAGATTACGCCTCCGTTGGCGTTCATATAATAAACGTCGCCGGCTTGCGTTACTACGGCGAAACTGGCGGAGTGTTCGGGGGCGTAAATAGAAGTTATAGGCCCTTTTGAATCGATAGCGCCTTTATATTTAGGCACGGCGTTATAGTCGGCTATGACTATTTTGTTGCCTTCGTAGCATATTATAAAGTTTTTATTTATCTGTGAAACGGCCCCGGCGATGATGGGAGTCTGTATATTTTTCTGCCAGAGCTTGCCGCCGGATGCGCCGATGCGGGCTATTGAATTGCGGGCGAACGCGAAGACGTCGCGAGTGGAACTATCCATAAGAGCGCAAATTAATTCCGTATTCAAATTCTGCGAATTGATCGCCGCGCCGGTGCCGGCGTCTAAAAGAGAAATATCGCCTTTTTTTGAAGCGGTTACGGCGTATTTTGAATCGAAAGAAAGAAAAACGCAAGACAGCGGATCGTTAAAACCCGTTTTCCATATAAGCTCGCAAGATAATTTGCGCGACGACAGATTTGAATTGCTCTGCTGCGGGTTATTGTTAAAGGTCTCTTTCAACGGTTCACCATTTATTTCTTTTTATCTTTTTTTTCGCCGGCTTTAACTTCTTCTGTAGCGGGCGCCGGTTTTGGTTCGGCCGGTCCGAAATGCTTTTCTATTTCCGAATTCAGATGGCGTTTTTCACTAATGGCTTTTTGCGGGAGCGATTTGTGCTTTTTTAATTCCTTGACTATTTTTTCGGACAGCTTTCCGCCGCCGATCACTTCGGCTTCGATAGTTTCGCTGAGTATCACTTCGTTGGTTCCGAGGGCCACTTCGCCGGTGCCGGAGGTCTTCTTTTTGGCGTTAACTTCTTTAGTGCCTCCGTCTTCTTTTTTTTCTTTGCCTCCGCCGACTTCGATAACTTCGACAGGCACGGTTCCTGCTTTTTCGATCTGTATTTCTTTCGTGAATTTAGCTATCAGCCAGTCTTCTTCGGTTGAAGACCCGGCGATGTCTTTTATATCGCTTTCGATGGAATTGAGGTTGTCGGGTATCAGTTTTTTAGCGCCGCTTTTTTTTGCCTGATATTTATCCCTTACGTCTTCGATTTCTTCCACTTTTTTAGAATCTGTTTGAATAACCGGTTCCGGCGGTTTGACATCTGATTCGCCGAGCATATCCAGGAGCTTGTCGTCGTCTAGATTTAAAAGGCCGTCGGCTTCGCCTTTTGAAGTTTTGGCTCCCGCCGTTTTTTTAGTTTCTTCGCCGTCTTCCATTTTCATGACGGATTCTTGAACTTCGGCGGTATCTAGAGGTTTTTCAGGTTCATAAGGCATATCTAGCGGATCTGGCTCTTTTGCCGCCGTTTTTTTAACTTCTTTTATTTCATCTTTTTTTATATCGGAAACTTTTACTTCATCGCTTTTTTCAGCGGGCATTTCCGGTTTTGCCTGAGGTTCCGGCTGCGCTGTTTTAACGGTTTCGGAGCTTTTGTAATATTTAACGATTTCTTCTCGCGGAACTTCGAGCTCGCCGTAAGCCGTTTTTATTTTCAGCACTTTTATTTCGTTGTCCAATAAAGATTTTTCATCTACGGCAGCCGTGACGCTGCTTCCGTTTTTTAATATGAACATATATTCGGCCGGGCCCTCGGCGCGGGCGGGCGTTATTAAAAACGGCTGAAAAGGCGAAGCCGATATAACGGCGGCTGCAAACGCCGTAAAAATATATTTTTTGATATGCTTTATTTCATTCATAAAACGGCAAACCATCTTTCAATATATTGATTTTTTATTCTGAAGGATAATCTTGAACCGGCTGGTCGGCGGGCGGCGGCTCTTCAGCTGGCGGCGCGTCTGCCGGGGGATCTGACGGCGGCTGCTCGTCTGCCGGAGGCGCGTCAGCGGGCGGGTCGGCAGGAGGCTGCTCGTCAGCGGGCGGCATATCTGCAGGCGGATCGGCCGGAGGGTTTTCATCAGCCGGCGGTGCGTCGGCGGGAGGATCGGAAGGCGGAGCGTCAGCAGGGGGCGTATCGGCGGGCGGAGCTTCGCCCGAATCGGGGCTTTGAGCTACCTGGCTGCTGCTTGCCGCTTTTTCTTCGTTGCTTTTAAGCTGCTCTTCCATTTTTTGTATTTCTTCGAGTTTTGAGTCGTAAGATTCTTTTGCCTGACGGTATCTGCGGCGCTCGTCGCCTTCGTAGCTTATAGTGGAGCCTTCGCCGTCTTTGGTTTTGCGCTTTTTGCTCTGCATGTCTTCTTCGAGCGTGGAAAGCTCTTTTTTTGCCTGCTCGATTTTTTCTTTGAGCTCGTTATTTTCCTGCTCTATTTTTGCGCTTTCTTCATTTGCGGCTGCGGCGGAAGAATCTGCCGGAGGATTTTCAGCGGGGGGCGCGTCGGGATTTTGAGCGTAAGGATCCTGCGCATTAGGGTCTTGAGCGTTCACTTCGGTAGTGGCGTTGGGGTCGGTTTCTACAGGCGGCTGTTCGTCAGCGGGCGGAGCGTCTGCCGGCGGGTCGGCAGGGGGCTGCTCATCCGCGGGCGGCATATCCGCAGGCGGCTCGGCCGGCGGGTTTTCATCTGCCGGAGGCATATCTGCAGGCGGCTGCTCTTCGGCCGGCGGGGCTTCCGGCGGCGGAGCTTCGCCGCCTTCGTCCTGAGCATGAACATAAGTTATGCCGGCCTTAAACGCAAAGCCGTCTGAATTTATATCGTTAACTAAAAAAGCGGCTGATAAAAAAAATATAAATATAAATAAATTTTTAAATTTCATGAAGGCACCTCCAAAATATAATCAAACATAATAATAGCACAAAATTATATATGTTATAAATATTATACTAAATTTTTAACTTTTTTTCCACTTATATATCTTTAATTTAATTTTTTAATATTGCTTCCGATATAAAAAGTATGAAAAAACATCGTTTTAATTTCATATCCGTTTTGTTTATATTCATATTTATTTCGTTTTGCTCTTTTGAAGCCGTTTATGGCGCCGAAATATCAGCGCGCGGCAATATAGAGCGTAACGAGCTTCAGGTCGAAAAATTATCCGAAGTGAGCGTGCAGATAGAAGAGCCGGACGTTCCCCATGAAGTTACCGACCATAACGCCCGTATGCCTTTTGTAATTAAAACAAAACCGCTCGACGCGGAAACCGACGTTTCCATAAACAGCCAGATCAAAATAATGTTCAATAAGCCAATGGATTATCTGAGCATTAATTTATCTTCTATAATGGTCATGGACGAAGTCGGATCGGTGATAGAAGGCACTATCAGTTATGATTCTTCTTCTTATACCGCCACTTTTACGCCGCGCACCATATTATCTAAAAATACGCTTTACAGCCTTTTTATCCCTTCATATCTTATAAAAGACACCGAAGGAAATCCTCTCGATAAAAACGTGACTTTATCTTTTAGAACCGAGAGTAAATCTGAAGTCACTAAAATTTATGAAAACCGTAAATCGCCTAAAGTTATTAAAACATATCCTGACGACAAAGCCACCGATGTTTCTCTGGATACATACATAATAGCTGATTTTAATCTTGCGCTTTTAGGCTCGCGCGTTAACGAAGACGCTATAAAATTAAACGACGGCGCCCGCGATATAGACGGCAAAACCGTTTATTCCGATAAAGAACGCCAGATTTTATTCGTACCCGGCAAAAACCTCGAATATGGAAAGGTTTATCGCGTGACGTTGTCGTCGATGCAGATTGAAAGCGTTCACGGATTTAAAATGCCGCAGAATTATTCATGGACATTTTCCACTAAAAAACCCCGAGATGAAGCGCCTCCTGAAGTTTTATCCACGTCTCCCATAGACGGTTCTTATGACGTTTCCGAGCAGGCGCGTATAAGCGTAACTTTTTCCGAAGAAATAGATCCCGTCTCGCTCAATAAATACACCATAATACTTTCTGACGGAAACCAGGACGTGCCCGGCAAAATTACCTATGATAAAAGGACTTCGAAGGCGGCGTTTTTTCCTCTTGAAAAACTCAAATCAGGCCAGAAATACACCATGCTTATTTCCAACGGCGTGAAAGATATCGCCGGCAACGCCATGCAGTCGCCGCGTGAATGGACGTTCACCACCAAAAAGCCCGTTATAGTAGAAAAACCGCGCATAGTTAAAACATATCCGGCCGACAGGGAAAAAGAAATCAAGCCCGATTCGAAAATATTCGTATATTTTAATAAAGTGATGAATGAATCCACATGCAACGTTTTTAATATCAAGCTGAGCGGAAATTCAAAAACATCGGCTATAACGACGAGTTTTGTTAAAAACGGAAATTTCGTAACCATAATACCCCTCGAAAATTTCGAATACTCTACCGAATATAAAGTGAGCCTGAGCGCCAGGATTACCGATCTGGAAGGCCAGACGCTCGAAAGCGACTACTCTTTCGCTTTCACCACTATGAATAAACCCGATATCGTTTCGCCGGAAATCGTAAGAGTGACTCCCGATGACGGCGCGCTCAACGTGCCCCTTAACAGCGTAATTTCAATAAGATTTTCCGAGCCGGTTTCTAAAAGCTCCATAACGGCCGCCACCGTCAGCGTTAAAAATGAAAAAGGCCTTTTAGTAAAAGGCTACACTCAATACGAAGACGATCAAAATATTCTCACTTTTATACCCGAATCCAGGTTCGAGTACCTGACTAAATATGTGGTTACGGTTGCCGACAGCATTAAAGACTTCGCCAATAACCGTTTAAAAGCGTCTAAGATATGGACTTTTTCTACGGTCCAGGCCCCCGATACGACCGCCCCCAGGGTTATTTCATGCCTGCCGGTTAAAGGCGAGCAGGGAATCGACGTTAAAACCGCCGTCCAGGTTATTTTTTCGGAAAAATTAGCCGAGGGCGCAGTCAGTTCGAAGACTTTCCAGCTGTACGATTCGAACGGCGGCGAAGTCAGCTCGGCCGTCACTTATGATCAGATTATGAAACGGGTCACCATAACGCCTCGCCGTGATTTAGAGTTCGCCATGGTTTATAAAGTAGTGGTTTCAAAGCTCGTAAGCGATCTGGCCGGTAATTATATGAAAGCCACTTATATTTCCGATTTCAAGACGGTTTCCGCTCCCGACCGCACCAGGCCCGAGTTGAGTTCCACCTGCCCCGAAGCCGGCGCCATTAACGTGCCTTTAAATACTCCTATCAGCGCGGCTTTTACCAAACACCTGGACCCGCTTACCGTGACCGGTAAAAACGTGTTTTTAAGGGATGAAAACGAGCGCACGGACGTGGCCGCGGAAATAGTTTATAACGATAAGCAAAAACAGATAAGCATAATTCCTAAGGGTAAATTGAAGTTTTCCACCACTTATCAGGTAGTGGTAAGCCGCGGCGTAACCGATTCGGCCGGAAACCTTTTCAGCTCCACCGTAGTTTTCGAATTCAGCACCATAGACGAACCCGATACTTCGGCGCCCGAAATTAAAAAAGCGCAGCCGGCTAATTCGTCTCGCGGCGTTCCTATAGACACTTCTATATGCCTGTGGCTTAACGAAAAAATCAAAGACTCTTCCGTTACGGAAAAAAATATATCCTTATGCAGAGTGGACGGGGCCTCTTTCAGCGACATATTCTGTAAAATAGCCTATAACGAGCGCGATTTAAAAGTAATAGTGACTCCGATATCTAAATTGAAATATTCTTCTAAATATAAATTGAGCGTTAAAAACCTTATGGACTCTTCGAATAATACTTTAAAAAGCGCGTTCGATTTAATTTTTGAAACTGAAAAAGAGCCGGATTACGACCCTCCGGAAGTCGTGCTGTGCTTTCCGGCCAACGATTCGAAGAATATAAATACGAACACCCCGATTTACGTTAAATTCAGCGAACCTCTGGATACTTCCACCATAGCCGGCGACGCTTTCAGGCTCGCCTGCGGGGCGAAACCGGCCGACTGCGAAATCGTTTACCAGCCCGATTCGTGCGCCGTCATGATAAGGCCCTCGCGCCAGCTGGATTTTGACCGTCTTTATACGGTGGAAATATCGCCCGACGTTTCGGACGTTAATTCCAACCGCATCGGTTCGCGCTATGTTTATAAATTCAAGACCATGGAGCGTCCGGATTTTGAGAAACCAAAAGTAAAAAGCATCACTCCGGGTAACGCCGCCGTAGATGTGTCTAAAAACTCCAATATACAGATAGTTTTTTCTAAAAAAATCAAACCCGCCACCATAAACAGGTTTACGCTTTTCGTGAATAACGAAACCAACGGCGAAAGCGTTTACGGTAAAATATCTTTTAATTCTTCCAAATTCACGGCTACTTTCATACCTGAAGAAGAATTGAAAGACGGCAATATCTACCGCGCCACCATAACCGAAGGCGTTACCGACATGGCGGGAAATCCTCTGGAAAAGGGCATTTCATGGGCGTTTACGGTCGGCAAACCAAGGGATTTGTCTAAATTCGAACTCGTTTCGACCTATCCGCACGACAACGAAGTGAATATCGACCGCAATATGGAGATAGTGGCGGTATTCAATAAAGTGGTGAACGAAAGCACCGCCAACGAATACACCGTGCTCGTCTCCGACGGCGTTAAAAGCGTCAAAGGCAGCATATCGCTGGACCCTACGGGCAGAAAAATATCGTTTAAACCCGTATCGCAGCTTAAAAGCAATACGCTGTACAGCGTCACGCTCACCAGTGGCCTTGAAGACACCGACGGGCAGACGTTATTCAAACGCGTAAAATTCGGATTTAAAACGAAATCGTATTAGGATAATTTAATTAAGCTAAATATCCTATCTTTCTTTTTTGATTAAATTGGATGCGCCGCATGAATCGCAAACGGCCAGAGCGCGGTCTTTTACTTCGGAATCGAATATTTTAAATCCCGTTTCGGTGGAACCGACCGTCTGGCATGATTTGCAGATTATTTTTCTGAAAGGAATAGTAATGGGATTAGACTGAGCTGAAGTGGACATATAAAAAACACCTTGCCTTCATATTAAAAATATTTAATATAGCAGGTTAAAAATGTACGCTATATTATGAGATCTAGCTTATAACAAATCAAAAATCAATTGTAAAAATTGCCGGCGACAACCGTACGGCCCCGCTTATTTTTTAGATTCTATATACGCCACGGCTTCTTCGAGCGATTTAAAGAAATTTACCACGCCTTTAAAGCCTATTATTCCGAATACTTTTTCTATGGTAACCGGCAGGCAGCAGAAAGTGATAATGCCGTTTTTAGATACGATAGTATTTCTCGAAGAAATTATAACGGAAATGGCGGACGAATCTATATAAGTGGTTTTACTGAAATTGACTATAATTTTATACTGATTGGCGTTAAACGCTTCATTAAAAATACTTTTAAACTCGTTATTGTTAAGTATATTAACTTCGCCTTCAACCGAAATTATTCCGTAAGTGCCTTTATTTTCAAATTTCGCGGTTATCATCGTGAAGTTATTCTCCTTTTTATTACTGGGTGCGTTAATAATCAAAAATCAAAAATTTATCAGCCGGCCGGCTAAAAATCTTTATGTTTAACGAAAACAAGCGTTACGTCGTCGCTTTTATTGCTTGAAAACGTGTTGAGCTCTTCTACCACCTTTTCTACCATTTCATCGGGTGCGATGTCGTAAAGCGTTTTTAAGAGCCTGATGAAATTTTCGTCTCCGAAGAAAACGTTGGGCGATTGCTCGAGCTCGGTCACGCCGTCGGTATATATGGCGAGAAGGTCGCCCTTATCAAAAGAATAACTGTTTGAAGTTATTTCCACGTCGGGAAAAGCCCCGAGAAAAGGCGCCGTGGTGTCGAGCATTCCGACCCGGCCGTCTTTTTTTATTATATAAGGCGGCAGGTGCCCGGCGTTGACGTAAGACTCGAAGCAGGCGGTTTCCATATTTAGAATGCCGATGAACATGGTAACGAATTTTCCCATGCCCACGTCTCTTATAAGCATCGAGTTCACTTTTTGGCAGATATCTACCAGGGACAGCTTTTCGGCGAGAAGGACCCTGATTATGGTCCTAATCATTATCATCAAAAGTGCCGCAGTTATGCCTTTTCCGGATACATCGCCCAGGCATATTACCACCCGGTCGTTTTCTATGGGGATAAAATCGTAAAAATCGCCGCCGACGATTTTGGCTGGAATCATTTTAGCGCTGAAGTCGAATTTGTCGTGGACCGGAAATAAAGACGGCATTAAATTAAGCTGGATAGTTGACGCCGCTTTCAAGTCGTGGCCGAGAAGGTCTATGTCTTCTTCGCTGGTGTCGTTTCCTAAAGTGGAAAGAAGAGTGCTTACGTATTTCGTTTTTTTACTTTTCTTTAAAAACGACTCGATGCGCATGGAAAGTTCCATGAGGTTAAAAGGCTTGGTGACGTAGTCGTCGGCGCCTACCTCGAAACCCTGTACTTTGTCTTTTACCTGATCGCGCGCGGTGAGCATGATTATGGGCGTGCCTAAAAATTCGGGCATCTGGCGGAGATTTTTAATTAACTCGACGCCGTCCATTTTAGGCATCATCCTGTCCACGAGAAAAAGATCGGCTTTGAAATATTTAACCTTTTCGAGCGCTTCGACGCCGTTGACGGCCATTTCAACTTCGTAGCCGTCTTTAAGCTTTGAAAGAAGCAGTTTACGAAAAACTTCTTCGTCGTCGACTATCATTATTCTCTGTTTTTTAACGGTTTTTGGTTTTGCAGTACTCAAAGCTCACCTGTCAACACTAAAATAAGCGCACACTGGTAATTATAGCACTTTTTTCAACGGCATATCAGGTATAATAAAAAATACCTAATTATTTTACTACTCTTTCATTTTTTCGGGTTCGTATTTATGGCTTCTTTTCTTTATCATGACGACTTTATCCATAGTATCGCCCTGCTGGACTTTATCGACTATTTCAACGCCCGATATTACGCGTCCGAAAACCGTGTGCCTTCCGTCTAAATGAGGAGTCGCACGGTGGGTTATGAAAAACTGGCTTCCGCCTGTGTCTTTGCCGGCGTGCGCCATGGAAAGAACGCCGCGCGTGTGCTTGGTTTTATTTAATTCGGTTTCGCATTTTATGCGGTAGCCGGGGCCGCCAGCGCCGGTGCCGGTAGGGTCTCCGCCCTGGATAACGAAATCAGGAACGACCCTGTGAAATTTTAAGCCGTCGTAGAAGCCTTTTTCGATGAGGCTTACGAAATTAGCTACCGTATTGGGCGTTTCGTCTTCTAAAAGCTCGAGGACCATGTCGCCGTATTTTGTAGTTATTTTAGCCTGTGGAAGAGCTTTTTCATCTATAACGACTTCGCTCGTGCCTTTTTTTTCTTCGGCGAAGGCCGGGCTGATTTTAAAAAACGGAGCTATCGCGAATATCAAAACAAAAGCTATTATACCGTAAATTTTCACCTGAATTACCTCCATAAGTTTTTATAAAGTTAAGTAAATTTATATCATTTTTAATGAGAATTGTCAACTAAAATCCTATATGAATGGGTTTAAATGTTTTAATAAAAAATATGACCAATTCGTGAATGGATCATCTGGACAAAATAAAAGTCTGCATGTGTTTGTAAATATATTCAGCCGGGCCGAATACGAACGGATTCAGCGCCTTAAAATATACGAGCGCTAGAATTATAAACAGGCCGTAAGCTTCGAGTTCAGAAAATTTACGGGCGTACTTTTCGGGAAGCACGCACATCAGTATCTTAGAACCGTCGAGCGGCGGCAGCGGGAGAAGATTAAAGCACATCAATATCAAATTGATATGAATGCCGCCTATTATTAAAGATTTTATGCAGATCATCGCGAACCATATCCCGGTTTCTTCAACATTTGAAAATATATTCACGCCCGCAAAAACGATAAAATATTTAACTACGACCGTAAATATTACCGCCAGTATGAAATTTGAAAGCGGCCCCGCCAGCGCGACTAAAATTATGTCGCGGCGCGGTTTTTTAAACGCCGTATAATCGACCGGAACGGGTTTTGCCCAGCCTATATGAACCATGATCATAGCCAGAACGCCTATAGGGTCGAAATGCTTCAGAGGGTTTAAAGAAAGCCGCCCGGCGTCGCGCGCGGTATTATCGCCGAGCATATAGGCCATATAACCGTGCGAAACTTCATGGACTACGATAGCCAGTATTCCGAAGGCTATAATTATAATCTGGACCGCAGTTTCGCCGGGATCGATTTTTTTCATCGATAAAAAAGCGTTGGCTAAATAAAGCGCGAGGATTAAAATTATTATATTTATAAGTTTTTTGTTATCGGAAACTACCATCGTATTCTTGATTCCTTTGTTTTGCGGCGGCCTTTATTTCGTCTTGATCGTCGCTTTTAAAAACATTCCGGCTTTTAATTTATGTTCGGTATTTTTGATCGTGGCGCTCACTTTGAAAAAATGAGTTAAAGCATCGCCGACCGGGTTTATTTCATAAATTTCGCCGCTGAAAGTTTCTCCCGGATAGACATCAACGCTTATATCTATCTTATCGCCTTTTTTTATTTTCGCTATTAAAAGTTCCGGCACTTTTAGATTGGCCTTTATAGTGTCGAGATCTACGATATCGTAAACCGGCTTTGCCTTGTCCGCAAAATCGCCCGGTTCGCGGTGCTTCACCGATACGAAGCCGTTCATGGGCGCGCAAATTTCAGCGTTTTTAAGCATGTTTTCAGCTATTTTAAGGCTGGCGTCCGCCGTGTTGAGATTCGCCTGCGCCGACAATTTAGCGAATAACGCGTTGTCTTTCATCTGCACCGACGCCGAATTGCTTTTGAAAAGCTCGTTCAGCCTTTTAAATTCAACGTCCGCCTGCTCGAGCGCTATTTTAGCGCGCTCCACCTGGGTGCGGGCGAGCGCCACCTGAAGCTCGTAATCGGTCTTTTCGACCTTCAGAACCACTTCTCCGGATTTTACGTAGTCGCCTTCGGCGAACGGCATATATTCCACGTTGCCGGCCACTTTAGCGGCTATACTGACCGTCCTGCACGGCGCGGACGAACCGAAGACGAGTATTTCGGTTTCTTCGGTGGAGCCGGCCGCCTGGTTTAATTGCGCCATATTTTCAGCTATGGCGTACTGCGCCGGTAATATCTGAGTGAATAAAATTATCGAAAAGATTATTTTTTTTATGAGACTCATTCTAAACGCTCCTTTTTTATTATAAAAAACTGTAAAAGTGTCTTAGTGCAAGCTGCTTTCGCTCGTAATAAACCGGCCCGGCTTACGGCTGCTTAACGGCTTTTTTTCCGGTGAAAAAAACTATCATATCGTCTAAAAGCGTGTAAACGACCGGAACTACTACGAGCGTCAAAAGCGTCGAGGTTACGAGGCCGCCGATGACGCATACCGCCATAGGGCTTCTGGTTTCAGCGCCCGGGCCCGTCGCCATGGCGATCGGCAGCATGCCGAATATCATTGCAAGAGTCGTCATTAATATTGGCCTGAGCCTTGTGGGCCCGGCTTTTATTAAAGCGTCGAAGCGGCTGTCGCCCCGGTCCCTTAATGTGATTACATAATCTATCAACAATATGGCGTTTTTAGTGACCAGCCCCATGAGCATTATAATTCCTATCAGACTGAATATGCTCAGATATTCTCCTGCTATTAAAAGCCCCCCGAGCGCGCCGACGATAGACAGCGGCAGCGACAGCATTATCGTGAAAGGATGCACGAAGCTTTCGAACTGCGACGCCAGGATCATGTAAACTATTACTATGGCCAGAAATATCGCGAAGAATATGCTTTCAAAAGATTCTTTCATGATATCGGCGAAACCGGCGAAGCGGTAATTAAACTCTGGCGGCATTTTTAAGCCGTCCGCGATCTTTTTGACCTCGGAAACCGCCTCGCCCAGCGGAATGTTTTCCAGATTGGCGTACAGCGTGATTTGCCTTTGCCTGTTGAGACGGTCTATCTGGGTGGGCCCGAAGCTTTCTTTTGAGCTGACTAAATTTCTGAAATCTATCGCCTGGCCCGTTAGCGAACGCACATAAAAATTGTTTATGCTGGTTAAATCGTTTCTTTCATTCAACGCGAGCCTTAAATTAACGTCATACTGGTTTCCGCCGTCTTTGAATTTTGAAATTTTTTCTCCGGCTACGAGCGTTCTGACCGCTGACGCTATAGACGCGATAGGGACGAAAAGCTGCGATGCGCGGTCTCTATCTACATAAACGCTTAATTCGGGTTTTCCTGTTTTATACGAAGTGTCGATATCTACAAAACCCTTTTTGCTATTCATCTGTTCTATTATATTTTCACAGTATTCGTTCAACTTATCCAGATTCGGCCCCTGCAATACAAGCTGAAACGGAGAGTTCCTTCCGCCGCCTATTGAAATATCGGCCACTTCTTCAATGGCCACTTCGCCGCCTTTGAAAATTTTTAACTTTTCACGGTACTCTTTCATAAAGGCTTTTTGATTTTTATGCGGCCTTTCGAGCTTGGGAATAAGCTCGACGAATATGCTCGCCACGTTCGCTTTTTCCTGCGCGTCGGCGCCTATGGTCGTAAAAACCGTTTTAATATATTTTTTATCGTTTAAAAGCATCTCTTCTATTTCTTTTACGGCTTTTTGAGTGAAATCTATCGAAGAGCCGGTAGGGGTTTCTATGCTTACGCTGAACTGGTCTTTATCTTCTTCCGGCTTGAACTCGGATTTAATGCTCTTTGCCAGAATCAAACTCGAATATAAAAGAAGCCCGCTCAAAATTATTACTACGAGCCGCATATTGAGGCTTCTTTTGAGTATCCAGATATAAACGCCGTCTATTAAATCGAATATCTTTTCAAAAAAATTATAAACCGTACCATGCTCTTTGTGGACGTTCATAAAACGCGAACACAGCATCGGAGTGAGCGTAAATGATATAAACAGCGACACTAAAACGGCAAATGTGACCGTCATACCGAATTCGAAGAAAAATTTGCCGATCATGCCCTTCATGAAAGCCACCGGCACGAAAACAGCCACTATCGAAAATGTTGTGGCTAGAACGGCGAGGCCTATTTCGGCGGTGCCGTGCAGCGCGGCTTCGCGCGGGTTTTTATCCTCTTCCGCCTGGTGGCGGTAAATGTTTTCAAGTACGACTATGGCGTCGTCTATGAGCATGCCTATCGAAATCGAAAGCGCGAGCATCGTGAGATTGTTGAATGTGAAATTCATATATTTCATGAACGCGAAAGTCGATATGACGGAAGTCGGGATCGCCATTGCCGATATTAACGTAGTTTTTACGTTCCTTAAAAAGACGAAGACTATGAAAATAGCGAGGCCGCCTCCGAAAAGCAGGTGAAAGAAAACCTCTTCTATCGAAACCTTTATGAACTTCGACTGGTCCGAAACCGTTATAAGACTCATGCCGGCCGGTAAATGGGATTTTAACAGATCGACGGTTTTTTTTACGGCGTCCGCCACTTTGACCGTGTTCGTTCCGCTCTGCTTCGATACCTGGATGGCTACCGCCCGGTTTCCATTCAGGCGGGCGAAGTTTTTCTGGTCTTCCACGCCGTCTTCTATGGTGGCTATATCGCCGAGCTTGACTACGTAACCGTTTTTGATGGCTACGTTGATCTTTTTAAAGTCTTCGACCCTTTCGACTTCGCCTTTTACTTTTACTACTACGTCGCGCGGACCGGTTTCAAGGTTGCCGCCCGGTATTTCTATGTTTTCCGTTTGAAGCGCGCGAGCCGCTTCGCTTACGGTTATATCGTGGCGAACCATTTTTTCGTTATGAAGCCATATTCTGATCTGACGCTCCAGGCCGCCTATTATTTTTACCGATCCTACGCCGTTTATCTTCTGCAGAGCTTCTTTGATGACGTCTTTCGCGTAGCGAGTGGTTTCTTTTATGTCTTTATCAGAAGACAGCACCATCGCCATTATAGGTTTGGCCCCGACGTCCAGCTTTTCGACGATCGGCGCTTCCGCTTCTAAAGGCAAATCGCTTTTTATGCGGGCGATTTTATCGCGCACTTCCTGCGCCACCACGTCTACGTTCTTTTCCAGTTCGAACTGGATGATTACCTGGCTTATATTTTCGAGCGATACGGAACGCAGCTCCTTGATGCCGCTTATCGTGTTTACCGCCTCTTCTATTTTGTCGGTGACCTTAAGCTCCATCGTCTCCGGGGAGCCGCCCTTCAATATGGTGGTGACCGTTACGAATGGAAAATCGACGTTCGGAAAAAGATCGACGCCTATCATGCCGTAACATATCAAACCGAACACCACTAGCGCGGATATGACCATTGTCGTAAAAACGGGCCTGCTTACGCTGACTTCAGCTAAATACATAAAAACTCCTTAGAATTTTGAAATAAAGGTTTGTGAAAAAAAGCGGCTTAACGAAACTTTATCTATTTATTTATGAAAAAAAGAAATGAAAGCCTTGAACGAACGTTCATTTAATGAATCCTGCTACGAGTGAATTATTTTACTAATTTTTAAGGTGTTTGTCAATATATATTATAGGCAGGTGAACAATAGTTCACCTGCCTATAATATAACAGTATTTTTAATAAACGCCCGCTTATTTTTATTTTATCTCGCGCCGTTTTTTCTGAGAATTTCGGCTGCCTCCAGCTTATCGTTTTCAAGCGCAAGCTTGAGCGGAGTGTTGCCGTATCTGTCCGTCGAATTTAGATCTGCTTTGTTTTTTATCAGCAGCTCTATAACGCTTTTAGATCCGTCCATTGCCGCCAGATGCACGGCTGTCTTTCCGTCGTCGCCCGCGATATTTACGTCAGCGCCTTTAGCCAGAAGAAGTTCGGCTATGTCGGCTTTGCGGTAATATGCGGCCATTAAAAGCGGCGATTGCCAGAGATGCTCCATGGAAGCCCTTTTTACATTTTTTACGCCGCGGCCCCTGGCGTTGACCTTTGCGCCCTTCGATATAAAATATGCGGCGAGATCCCTGTCGTAAGAAGCCGCGTAGCAAAGCGGCGTGGCGCCGTTTATGTCTTTATCTTCTACTTCTATTCCTTTTTCCAGTAAAACGCCCGCTATGCCGGCGTTCATCGCTCTGTGAAGTGCGCTGCGGCCGAAATTGTCGCGCGCTTTCACGTCGGCGCCTTTTTCTATGGCGTATTTTAAAAGTTCGGGCTGGAACGCCGAAAATATAGGCGTTTC
>MWBZ01000063.1 GCA_002069765.1 bacterium ADurb.Bin243 | reverse complement strand
AGATATACACGATTTTCAAAATTACGCTAAATGGTCGCCAATTTACGATTACGTAGTTTCGGAAGAATTCGGCGGAATCTATCTCACAGAAAAAGGCAAAGCCCTAACCGCCATGATCGAAAAAGCTATAAAAATGCCGTTAACCGGGATTCCCGACCTGATAAAGGATGAAACGGTAATGTGGCTCGATACGGGGGATTTCAGAGACAAACCCGCAAGCTTCGCCGCAGCTTTCAAATCCAAAGACGTCAATAAAATCCGTTCCATAATCGACGACAATTTTATCGAAAACAAATCCGACGTAAAATCCGAAAAGCTTTCCCATAGCGATTATTCATACTTCGTCAAATTCAAGTTCAAAAATCCGGCGGCCGAATTCCTGTTCGATTCTTCCGCGCGTAAAAATCCAAAGCTGGATTTTATAGAAGGCAGTTTCGCGTTTTGCATAGCCGGCGAAACGCTCTATTTTTCGTCCAATAAAGAATACCTTCAAAAAATCATGGAATATTCGCGCTCGGTATCGCCGGAAACTCCAGTTTTTTTCGATTATCTGTCGCAATGCCGCGCGGCGGGCCGCAGCGGATTTTTCATCAATTTCGAAACTATCGTTTCCGCCGCAATGAAATCTTTAAAAGAAACCATAGCAGAGCTTAAAAACGACAAAAAAAGCTCCGATAAAAATAAAGACGGCGCCACGCCGGCCGAAAAAGCCGCTCAATTCGAAATTTTACAATCAGTTCTCGAAACGTTAGGCGTCGCGGAGATCAAATATTTATCGGCGAGCCACGAATTAACCGACGGCAGCCTTGTAATGCATTCAGACTTGAAATACGCCAAAGAAAGCCCCATTCTTAAATTCGCCGGGCCGGACATCGATTATATGGCCGCGGCGGCCCTGTGCCCCGCCGACGCATCGAGCTTCGTATCGGCTTCGACCGATTTCACCGCGATAATAGAAACTATAGACGCCGTTTTCGAGAAAATGCCGCTCGGCTCCAGGGCGCAGTATTTTATGGCAAAATCCGCCGTTATAAGCGCGACCGGAATGAAATTAAAAGAAGATATAATCGATATGCTTTCAGGGCAGATGATAATGATCAATAAAATTTCGAAAGAGAAAACCCGCCAATTATGGATCGCCCGCCCCACGTTTATTTTAAAGCTTAAAAACCCAAAAACGGCCGAAAAGCTCATGGCAAAACTCGTAGAACAAAAGCTCATGGCAAGTTTTGAAGTTAAAGAATATATGGGCAAAAAATATTTTTCCGCACCTATTCCAGGAGGCGAAAAGCAATCTATTTCGCTGGCGATTTGCGGAGACTATTTTGTTTTTTCAATGTCTTTCGACCACTTCACGTCCGTATTACGAAACATTTCGGAACCGCAAAATACGCTCGCTAGTCTGGATAAATTCAAAAAAGCCGCAGCCGGCCTTAATCGGAAAGCGCTTTATTTTATCTACACCAGCGACGAAGACCTGGCCGAATATTACATAGAAAATAATTTCATGCGCGACCCCGGCGGCCGCAACGCCAAAAACGAACTGATAGCGCATTACGACTACGATAAAATCAATTGGGAGAAAGTTCGCAGGCGCCAGGCCCCCACGGCCGGAATTATCTACAGGGAAGATAATTCATTTAAAATAAAGGTGGCGGGCGGTTTTAAAAGGGATTAAGTTTATTCAAGATAAAAAAGGAACGCCGTTAAAGAGTTTTATCTTTCAGGCGTTCCTTTTTTATTTTATTCAGTCTATAAATGTCGTCTTACGAATTAAGCGGTAGCCGTGGCGAGCGCGATAGAAAGGAATTTAGCTTCGTGCGTATCGGCGCGCGAAGTGAGTATCACGGGAGCTTTCGCGCCTACTATGATAGCAGCCATCTTAGCTCTTACAAAGTATGCTATGCTCTTATAAAGAACGTTTCCGGCTTCGATATCGGGCGTGACGAGAATATCGGAATCGCCTGCCACGGGAGATTCTATGCCTTTTATCTTTGCGGCTTCTTTTGAAACGGCGTTATCGAAAGCGAAAGGCCCGTCTACTATCGCGCCTTTTATCTGTTTCAGCGCGGACATCTTTGCAAGTATCGCGGCGTCGGTGGTGGCCGGCATATCGGCGTTGACCAGCTCTATAGCCGCAAGCACGGCCACTTTAGGCTTTTCGAATCCTATTTTGTGCATTACCGATATCGCGTTTTCGATGATGGCCACTTTTCCCTTCAAATCGGGAGCCACGTTCATGGCCGCGTCGGTGAGGCACATAACGCGTTCGGCGATGGGCGATTCGAAAAGCATAACATGCGACAGAACGCCGGTGGAACGAAGGCCCCATTCTTTATTTAAAATCGCTCCAAGATATACGTTCGTGGAAAGAAGGCCTTTCATAATCATCTGCGCGCGTCCGGAGCTTACCGCTTTAACGGCGAGTTCGGCGGCTTTTTTGTCGTCCGGCACGTCTTCTATTTCGTATCCGCTCAAGTCGATTTTTTTATGTTTAGCTATTTCTTCGATTTTTTGCTTATTGCCGTAGAGAATGGGGCTTACCAGCCCTTCTTTAACGGCTTCGGCGATGGCTTCGAGCACTTCTTCGTCATGCGCGGCGGCAACCGAAATAACGCGTTTGCCTTTTGATTTGGCAACCGATACAAGCTCATGCAGTTTTTTTAACATTTAAAATCTCTCCTTGAACTTAATTTTTATTTACCCGGTCGTTCGGCTTAAAATTATAAGCATTTATTTCGCAGACATTATAGCAAATATAGCCGATAAAATGCAATAGATATGAAAAAGATTTTGACAACTAACGGTGTTTATGATAACATAACTTTTCGAACGCTTTTATTCATAAGATAATATAGTCTAAAAAAGTTTGCGGACGGACAGCTTCGTGAAGTATAAATCAACTTTCACCAGCAAAAGGAGACGAATGAACGCTACGCCATATATCAAAAAATTATTCGACATCCTCAACACGGTCAAAGTAACCGGTTCAGACATGAAAGAAATAAATTTAGACGCCGCCGTTTCAGAAACCATCGATTTAATTAAAAAATATTCCGGCCTCGGAAAAAAGCTCCTTTTCATAGGCAACGGCGGCAGCGCCGCTATCGCGAGTCACGAAGCCATAGATTTTTCTAAAAACGGGAAAATCCGCTCGATGTGTTTTAACGAGGCCTCGCTTCTAACCTGCCTCGGCAACGATTACGGCTACGAATACGTGTTCGAAAAATCGATGGAAATATTCGCCGACCGCGAAGACGTGCTCATCGCCATCAGCAGTTCGGGAAAATCGCCCAATATATTAAAAGCCATTGACTGGGCGCGCAAAATGAACTGTAAAATAATAACCTTTTCAGGTTTTTCCGAAGACAATCCACTGCGTAAAAGCGGCGATTACAATTATTACGTCAACTCCGGCAAGTACGGCTTCGTCGAGTTGTCACATCAAACGCTTCTTCACATGATATTAGACATAATCACCGGCGACTGGAGAGAATAAAAATGAAAACGCTCGTAACCGGCGGGTTCGGATTTATCGGCTCGCACCTTGTAGAACGGCTTCTAAGAGAAGGGCATCACGTAACGATAATCGATAACTTAACTTCGGGCAGAGTCGATAATTTAAAACACCTCGAAGGCAATCAAAATATCAAGGCGGTTTTCGAGGACATCCGCGACCTGGAAGCCATTTCCACGCACTTTAAAGGCATAGACTGGGTTTTCCATCTGGCGGCTCTGGCAGATATAGTCCCTTCCATCCAGACGCCCGACAAATATTTCGCATCCAACGTGGACGGCACTTTTTCGGTTTTAGAAGCCGCGCGCCGCGCTAACATTAAAAAGTTCCTGTACACGGCGTCTTCTTCATGCTACGGAATACCCGACAACTATCCCACGAAAGAAACCGACGAAATACGCACGAAATATCCTTACGCGCTCACCAAGCGGCTCGGCGAAGAGCTGGCCATGCACTGGGCGGACGTCTATAAACTTCCCGTCATATCGCTGAGGCTGTTCAACGTTTACGGCCCGCGCTCCAGAACTTCGGGCACCTATGGCGCTGTTTTCGGGGTTTTTCTGGCGCAAAAGCTTGCTCAGAAGCCTTACACGGTGGTCGGCGACGGAAAGCAGACCAGGGATTTCACATACGTTACCGACGTGGCCGACGCCTTCGTTAAAGCCGCCAAATCTGAAATTACCGGTGAAATTTTCAATGTCGGCAGCGGCGGCACATATTCGATCAACCGCCTGGTCGAACTTCTGGAAGGCCCCGTAGAATACATTCCCAAACGCCCGGGCGAACCCGACTGCACCTTCGCCGACACTTCAAAAATTAAAAGTATGCTGGGCTGGTCGGCCAGAGTGCCTTTCGAAGAAGGCGTCAAACTCATGATCGAAAACATAGACTACTGGCGCGAGGCGCCGCTCTGGACGCCCGAAACCATAAAAGAAGCCACCAGCGACTGGTTTAAATATCTTTCAAAATAACGGCGGTGAGTTAAAATAAAGCGCGCTATATTTTTAGATAAAGACGGAGTTATAAACGTCGATAAAGGCGTTTCCGGCAATTTCGAACCGGTCGAACTGTACGCTCATATTTGCGATCTTATAGCGGAATTCAAAAGCGCCGGGTTTAAAATATTCGTCGTCACCAATCAGCCGGTAGTGGCGCGCGGGCTTATGAGCGAAGACGATCTTAAGATATATTTCGAAAAATTCCGCGATTTGATCTTGAAAACCAACGCCGGAGCCGCTATCGACAAAATTTATTACTGCCCTCACCATCCCGACGCGAACGACGAAAGATACCGCGCGCTCTGCGAATGCCGCAAACCCAGGCCGGGAATGCTTCTAACGGCCGCCCGCGAATATGAAATCGACCTTAAAGCCAGCTACATGATCGGCGACCGCATGTCCGATATAACCGCCGGTAGCCTTGCCGGATGCAGGACCATACATTTTTTAAGCGGCATGCACGCGCAAAAAGCTATAATAAGCGATTTTAAGCCCGATAAAGAAATCAGGCCCGATTACACAATAAACGGCCTCTGCGAATTAAGGAGCATAATCGAATGAGCGCAAAACTGTCGGCCGCAATGATACTGTGCGCCGGTTTCGGCACGAGGATGCAGGATTTCACGAAGGACCTTCCGAAACCCATGCTTCCGATCGGGCCGAAGCCCCTGCTGGAATACACGATAGCCCATCTAGCAAAATCAGGAATCACTAATATAGTCATAAACCTTCATTACCTGCCGGAAAAAATCACGTCGCATTTCGGCGACGGGCGCAAGTTCGGAGTCGATATAACTTACAGCCACGAAGATAAGCCGCTGGGAACCGCTGGAGCGGTAAAAAAAGCCGAAGCGTTTTTAAATAAATACGAAGATTTTCTGGTTTTATACGGCGATATAGTGTGCACTCAAGATTATCGCGCATTGTACGATTTTCATAAATCCCGCCCGCGCGCTGCCGCTTCGATAATCCTGCACGAACGCGCAAAATCCAACAGCGTAGTCGAGATGGACGATAATAATAAAATAGTCCGCTTTATAGAGCGGCCTGAAAAAGAAGTCGCCGACAAAAAACAAAACTGGGTCAATTCGGGCCTTTACTGCTTCAATAAAAAAATACTCGACTATATTCCGCCAAACGAATTTTGCGATTTCCCCAAAAATATCTTTTCGCGCCTGGTTTTAGAAGGCTCGCTCTACGGCTTCCCTCTAAAAGGTTACCGCTGCGCCATAGATTCGCCGGAGCGGTATGAAAAGGTATGCGGGGACCTGGCGAATGGGTTGTTCGGCTAACACGTAATAATTAGTTTTCCATTATATTTTTAACAGGCAAGGTGCGTAAATGTCAGATAAATACCGTATCGATAGCCATAAATTAATATTTCACCCGGCGCGAGTAGCCTCATGGTTCGAAGCCAGAAACGACCCCGAACGGGCAAAAAAAATTTACCCCATATATGTGGAAATATCTCCTGTAGGCTTTTGCAACCATCGCTGCACTTTCTGCGCGCTGGATTTCATGGAATATCAAAACCGCCGCCTTGATCCCGCCTCACTTAAGGAACGGCTTTCGGAAATGTCGAAACTAGGCGTTAAAAGCGTTATGTTTGCGGGCGAAGGCGAGCCCACCCTTTATAAAGAACTGCCCGAAATGATCGAACATTGCGCCGAGGTAAGCATAGATACATCTTTAACCACAAATATGGTTCCGTTCAATGAAAAAAGCTCGGAAATATTCGTCAAAAATTGCAAATGGATCAAAGTAAGCATAAACGGCGGAACAGCTAAAAATTATGCGGAAATACACCGAACTAACGAACGCGATTTCGACCGGGTAGTGGAAAATATGAAAAGATGCGTCGCCATAAAGCGTGAAAAAAATTATAAGTGCACTCTGGGCGCTCAGCTTTTGCTTGTTTCCGATAATTACGACACGGTCGTCGAACTCGCATCGCTCTCGAAAGAAATAGGCCTGGATTACCTCGTAATAAAGCCTTATTCACAGCACCCTTCGAGCCATACTTCCAAATACAAAGACATCGATTATTCGAAATATATTTTTCTGCAGGACGAACTGAAGAAATTCAACGGCGAAGGATTTAACGTAGTATTCCGCATCAATACTATGAATAAGCTGATAGAACATGAAGCCCGTTATAAAAAATGCAATTCAGTGCCATTTTTCTGGGCTTATATAATGTCGGACGGAAGCCTTTACGGGTGCAGCGCATTTCTTTCAGACGAAAGATTCAACTACGGAAACATTCACGAAAAAACTTTCAGAGAAATATGGGAAGGCGAAAAAAGAATCAAGAATATCGAATATGTTCAAAACGGGCTTTGCATAGAAAATTGCAGAGTAAACTGCCGCATGGATGAGATAAATAGATATCTCTGGGAGCTGGTGAATCCGTCCGAACATGTAAATTTCATTTGAACCGGCGAGTAAAATTATCAATTTTTATAAATAAGTTCAATTGATAAGAAAATATAAATAAAAAGAAAAAAATTAGGATTGATTACGAAAATGAAAGTGACTAATAAAATTCTATCAAACTTAAGCGAGCTGGAAAGCGCGGTAAAAGAACTCAAGGCGGCTAATAAAAAAATAGTCCTCTGCCACGGACATTTTAACGTTATCCACACCGGGCATCTGAGGTTTCTCGAATTCGCCCGCAAACAGGGAAATTGCCTGATCGTGGCTTTATCGGGCAACTCCAGAATCAGCGAAGAGGTGCGCGATAAATTTTTCGACGAAAAAGACCGCGCGCACGGCATCGCCGCGCTTCAATACGCGGACAAGGTATTTATTTTCAACGAAAATACTCTCGAGGAAATAATATCGCTTGTAAAGCCTTCAGCCTATGTTTACGGCGAAGAATACTCGAAAAAAACCGAACTTATAAAAAAAGAAATCGAAATAGTCGAAAAGAATGGCGGAAAAGTCGTTTTCAGTTCGGGCGATATACATTACGCTCCCACGGACTTTTTAGATAAAGAGATCGGCGAAATAAAAAACGAAAGATTCGGACGATTTCGCGCCGCGCTTAAAAAACAGAAAATTTCATGCGACCAGCTCATTTCTCACTGCGATAATTTTAAAAACAAGAAGCTTCTGGTAATAGGCGACACGATCGTAGATCAGTACGTAGTCTGCGACGCGCTTGGAATGAGTTCCGAGGCGCCCGTGCTGGTCGTGCGCGAACTCGAGCACAAGGAATTCGTGGGCGGCGCAGCCATAGTATCCAGGCATGTGCGGGCGCTTGGCGCGAAATGCACATTCATTTCGCTTATAGGCGCGGACGAGCCGGGCGAGATCGTCAAAAATGAACTGACGCGTGAAGACGTCGAGCACCGGCTCATAACGGACGAAGACCGGTCTACGACGTTCAAAATAAGATACATGGTATCCACTCAAAAAATACTGCGAGTGTCCAGGCTCAAAGACCACCACCTGAACGCTAAAATGGAAGATCGGGTTATAGAACATCTTAACGCCGAAGCAGGAAACATCGATGGAATAATCGTTAGCGATTTCTGCTACGGCGTTATAACGCCAAAAATATTAGAACACATTTCAAAGTTATCGAAAAAGCATAAGATAAAGCTTTTCGGCGACGTGCAGAGCAGCAGCCAGATAGGCAACGCCGCGAAATTTAAAAACTATTACCTCATCAAACCCACCGAAAAGGAAGCGCGAATCGCGCTCGACGATAAATACAGCGGCCTGGAGCTTCTCGGCAACAACCTTTTAAAGGCCACCGGGTCTCAAAACCTGATACTCTCGCTTGGCCCCGAAGGATTCATAGCGTTCAAAACCACCGACAACAAACTGTTCGTTAAAACTCAGCACTTTCCCGCGTTAAATCCTTCGCCGGTAGACGTCGTGGGCGCGGGCGATTCGCTTTTAACGGCGCTATCGGTTGCGAGCTGCGCCGGCGCAGACATTATGGAAGCTTCGGCGATAGGCTCTCTGGTGGCTTCGATAGCAGTAGGAAAAGTCGGTAACATTCCGGTAAAAATTAAAGAAGTCAAGGATGCGTTAAAATCGATATGAATATGATTGCCAAACTATGCGATGAAGATTTAATAAAAAAAGCGGCTTTTATCAGAAAAGAAGTCGTAGAAGTCTGCGTAAAAAACGGCGCCGGACATATAGCTCCTTCTTTATCATGCGTCGAAATTCTCACGGCTCTTTATTATAACTTAATGAACATTTCAAACGCTCCTCGATGGGAAGACCGCGACAGGCTGATATTTTCAAAAGCCCATGGCTGCTACGGCCTTTATGCGTCGCTTTGCGATATCGGTTATATATCCCGCGGCGATTGGGAAAACTTTTACAAAGGCAGCTTTTTATCAGGATGTATCGAAAAAAGTCCGCAACACGGCATAGAAGCCAGCTGCGGCTCCCTGGGCCACGGGCTCCCTCTAGCCGCAGGAATCGCTTTCGGCGCAAAACTTCAAAAGAAAAATTACAAAACATATTGTATCATAGGCGACGGTGAAATGCAGGAAGGCTCGAACTGGGAAGCTCTTCAATTCGCCGCCAGGCACGGGCTTTCAAATTTAATAATAATAATCGACAACAATTCGCTTCAGGCGATGGATTTTTTAGAAAACATATTGACGGTGGAAGGCCGAAAAGACGACCTGGAAGTCAAACTGAAGGCGTTCGGATGCTCGGCCGAAACATGCGACGGCCATAACGTTTCGCAAGTAAGAAAAACGCTCGCCAAGTTTTGCGAGCCTAACTCCGGTTATAATGCGCCGCGCGCCCTGGTCGCCAAAACAATAAAAGGCTACGGCTTGAAATGCATGGAAAACGTTCCTAAATTCCACTTCAGAATTCCAACCGAAGACGAGTTAAAGCGAGGGAACAGATATGAGTAACCATACGCAGCCGGCTAATTTTCGTAAAGACGTCGTCAACGAAATAATACCGTACGCGAAAAAAGATAAAAGAATAATGCTTTTAGTCTGCGACATGGGTTTTGGCGCATGCGACAGGTTCAAGGAAGAGTTTCCGGACAGGATTTTTAACGCCGGCATCATGGAGCAGGCGACGGTGGGGATCGCGGCCGGAATGGCCATGAGCGGCCTTATTCCCATCGTTTATTCGATCGTGAATTTTCTAGCGTTCCGTTCCGTCGAGCAGATCAGAAACGATGTAATATTACAAAATTTGAATGTAAAATTTATCGCCACCGGAGCGAACGATTACTTTAAATTTCTTGGCCAGTCGCACTGCTGCGGCGAAGACGATATAAAAATCATGGAACTTATAAAAATGAAAGTTTACGATCCGTACCGGGGCGAAAAAACCGATTTTCCGAAAATGATCGAAGAGTGGCTTACGTCTTCTGAGGCCGGATACATAAGGGTCTAATTTTTTTTACAAGAAGGGATAACGATGATTGTTGACAATAGTAAACTAATACTTGACGGGCAAAAGATCTTATGGCATAAAGATAGACTTATCGCGTGGTTGAATGGCGAAAGAATAGCTCCCATAACCATAGACTGCGCGCTCACCAAGGCATGCTCTTATAAATGCGTTTACTGTTATGGAAATCTGCAAGAAAATAAAGGTTATGTGCTAAACCGGGATCATATATTCCGCTTTCTTGACGATGCCGCAGAAATAGGCGTCAAAGCCATAAGCTTTGTCAGCGACGGCGAAAGCGCCCATTCTCCGCATATTTATGAAGCGCTGATCCGGGGAAAAGCTAACGGGCTCGATATGGCTCTCGGCACTAACGGCTTTCCGCTAAAAGATGAACGATTGGAAGAAATTCTACCGACATTAACATATTTGAGGTTTAACATATCTGCCGGAACTCCCGATAGATATTCACAAATACATGGCGTGCCGGCCGGTCATTTTTATAAAGTTATCCAAACGGTTAAAAACTGCATCGAAATAAAGAAAAGAAGAAATTTAAGCGTCACAATTGGTCTGCAAATGGTTTTGCTTCCGGAATTCCGTCATGACATAATGCCTTTAGCGCTTTTAGGAAAAGAACTCGGCGCAGACTATCTGGTCATAAAACATTGTTCCGATGACGAGAATAATTCGCTCGGAGTCTGCTACGATAAATACAACGATCTCGAAGACGTTTTAAAACAAGCAGAGGCCTTGACCACGTCAGAATACCTTGTTAAAGCTAAATGGTCAAAAATTTTCAGCGGCGGCAAAAGGTCCTATTCAAAATGTTATGCGATGCCTTTTATGATACAAATGTCGGGATCGGGCCTGGTAGCCCCATGCGGCTTTCTTTTCAACGATAAATATAAAGAAAAGTTTCACATAGGCAACATAGCTGAAAAATCTTTCAAAGAAATTTGGAAAAGCGAAAGATATTGGGAGGTCGTAAATTATCTGACATCGGAAAAGTTCAATGCGCACTGCGACTGCGGCACCTTATGCCTGCAGCATAAGGTTAACGAATTTTTATGGGACTTAAAAAACGGATCAATAAACTTAGACGATATAAAAATTTCTGGTGAAACGCCGATGCACGTTAATTTTATATAAAATTTATTCTTCTTTCTTTTTAAAGGCGCCGGCATATGGAGGTTTAAAACTGGAAATTATCCTGTTTATAAGCGTTTGCATTAAACTTTCATATGTAAGGCCTTTTTGAATTTTAATCCGGCCTTTTTCAACAAAAGATTTCCGCTCTTTTTCATTGCCTAAATAATAATCTACTTTACCATATAAATCTTTTCGGCTGTTAAAAAATACTATTTCATCTTCGGCTAAATATCGTCTTATATCGCATTGATCAAACTCTGGCGGAATATAATTACCGAGGTAAAAACACCCGCTCAAAATAGATTCCAGCGCCCTGGGATGCAAACTTATTTCCATATTGACGCCCAGTGAAATTTTTGTGGCATTCAATATACGGGAGAGTGTTTCACCGTTTTGCGCAACCCCCATGGCATATTTTTTCAGTACCGGGTGAGTCACCCACGATTTTCCCCACAACTTAATATTATAACCTTTTTCATGAAGCCATATTATTGGAACCGTTTTATAAATATTAAACAAAACTTGAACTCTAAAGTTGGCTATGAGCTGATCATACTGCTCCGGAGAAATCAAAACGCCGTTTTGCTGAAAATGAATATTAAAAATTTGTTTTAAACTTTCAATATCAAAGTAATGCTTTTTTTCGTTGTAAACATCGTCATAAATAATTGAAGTTATTTTATTTAAGGCGTTTTTAACTTTTTCAGGAATTGTGTTTTGAAATATTTTATTCAAAAAAGCAATACCTTCTTCAATATTTCCGGCATTTGAAATAAAACAGATATCCGCCGAATAATCTTTTAGCTCTGTTTCACATAATTCATATTTTTTATAAATTTCGGAATTTGACATAATAGGCGCGTCGATAAGCCTGTCTGACGGATAACCTATTTTATAAAAATCAACGCTTGACAAAAAAAGGTTCATAATAAAATCAAATTTCCCGATTTTTTTGGCAGATTCTGTTGAAAATAAAGTCGGAAGATAATCCTGTATCCATGATACGAAAATAATATTTTCAGGAATAAAAGGATATTCTAAACGCAGGTGATCCATTACAAAAATTATATCCGGTTTAAAAGAATTCAAAAAATGGCAGAAGCATTCTTCGCTTAACCCCCACTGCAAATCTGATTGTTCAATTAAAAGGTCTGTTTTTATATTCAAGCGCTGGCACGCAGCGATGCAATCTCTGGTATAATATTTTAATGCCGTCGTAAATCTGCTTGTAAAAAAGCCTATTTTTAGTTGGCCGCTTTTATATTTTTCTTCAATACAACACGGGTCAAATGTTTTATAATATGCCTGCACCTCTTTTTTTGCAGTTATTCTGGCATTATTTCTAATTGTAAAAATTCGGTCTATCGTGTTTCCGAAAATATCGTCTCTAATATTTGGTGAATTGAACAGCATGGAAGGAATAAATGACTGCGGGTTTAAAAAGTAACGGTTTAGTTCTTCCTGGCCAAATATAAATTGGATTCTTTCTGATTTTAAAATTTTAGTAAAATTGCAAATCTGAAGGTGCTCGCTAAATACATTAAAGTCGGAATAATATAGATATAAAGGCGTTTTTTCCCACCACATTATACTGGGCTTATAAGTTTTTTCCAACAGAAGCGATATAAAATTAACATCATATATTTCATTTAAAATAGCTATAACGCCTTCAATATTTGCAGCATTAACATTTTCAGGATTGTTTTTTAATAAATAATCTTTACAAAAACTACCATTATTTTCATCAAGTAAAAAAAATTTGGTGTTAAAAATTTTATAGTTATTGTTGTATGAAATAAATTTAAGATTAAGAGCGGTTGAATCAGGAAACTTTTTATTAGATATATAAGGGTAATTTTTCAAAACCGTAATATTGTTTTCATAATTAGTTTTGAATAAATCTATAAATGGATCGTAATATATTTTTTTTATTAATACTTTAATTTCTTCATTTTTATATTTTTTCTCAAGCAAATAAATAAAAAGCTCGAGCGATTGCTGGTAATTTTTTTTCGAGTTTGCATGAATAGCTATTTCATAAAGAGTATTGAAATATTCATCGTTTTTTACTTCGTAATTGCCGTCAGACAAACTTTTTATTAGCTTATCAACATCTTTAATAAGATATTTTTTTTTTATTTCTATAGCCAGCGCTTCAAAAGAATCCAATTTTCGCTCCATATTTTATTTAATGCTTAAAGTCGGCAGATTATTTTTTTTGAGCTACGAAAATAACGCTTCGCGCTCCATTCGGCATCGCGTATGAAGCTTCGACTGCCTCGATAATTTTGTTTAAATCTACTTCGTCGTCTGAATAAATAGGCGTGTTCGGAATAATCTTCAGCACGTTAAGCTCGCATTTCTGAAGTACTTTCACGATATCGCCCAGCGAATGCTCATATTCGGCGAGATGAATCTCGAACGGAGTTTTTATAATGCCGCTTTCATAAAATTTATAACAAGTCGTACTTAATTTATGATCTTTTTTATAGTCATAATTGATTTCATAATCAAACATGCTGTTTTCGTATTTTACGGACAGAGCATGTTCAAACTCCGCGCGAGTAACGATATTAAAAATTACATACCCTTTCGAATATAAGCAATTTGATATATTACTGAAAACGCAATCCCTATTTTCAGGCTTGATGTATGAAAGAGCATTAATCATCGATATTAAATTAAATTGCTCGCTAACGCAGTTTGAAACGCAGATATCGTTTTTTAAAAATTTTATTTTCGGAGTTACACTGGTAAGGGAATTTTTCGCAAGCGTTTCAGGCCTGTCAACACTGCCTAAAAATGTATTTCTTGCATTGATACTGTTTTTAAATAATGCAAGTTTATTGCGGGCGACAAGCAGCATGTTGTCGGAATAATCTATTCCAACGATACTATACCCGCAATTAGCCATATAAAAGCAAAAATCGCCGGTTCCACAGCCAATATCAAGCAATTTGTTGCCGGAAATTTCAAGCTGATCAATATATTTATGCAATAAAATAAATTCCTGATTTTCCAGCGGAGACGGCCTGTCGAAAAAGGTATCATGATAAGCCGCCAGGGCTTGAAATCCATCATAGTTATTTATTAAATTAAAGTCCAAATTAATTATTCTCCTTTAACACCGAAAAAACATTTTCATTATTTAAGTTAGAAAAGATATTTTCAATATTAACGTTAATATCCTTCAAGCTTTCTTTAATCGAATTCATTATGGTGTCGCTTTCTTCGAGAGAAAGCGAATAGCTTTTAAGATTTTGCGGCTTGGTTTCATTTATTATTAAACCGTCGCTTTTTTTAGGCGCGTTCCTCGCGTCGGAAGCCGTTTTATTTTTTTTCAGTTCTTCGTTTTTAAGCCCGCCGGAAATGTTTTCAATAAGCGGATTATTAATTTTCATAAGTGCCCCCCAAAAGGTATTTTTCTATCGTTAAACCAATAATTTAAAGTTCGTCTGATAATTTTTATTGGCGTTATATTTTTTTTCGATTTCTCTGGTAACCTTCAAACTGCTTATCTTATTTTTTATTTCTTTAGCGTTCTGATTAAGTATTTCATTGATTTTAGCATCGTTTTCTTTTATCTGAGTTATATAATTTTTAATGCTTTCTTTAATCGAATTTATTTCGCCGGCATTCTGAGCATATTCCGGCTTCAAGAAGCGAAGGCCGCCATCGGTAACCCCTTCTTGCTTAAACAACTGCTTAAGCAAATCGCCGGTTTCTTCGAATAAATTTTGCGTCGCGAGCAGCAGCGAGTCACGCTCCTCAACCAGCATCGACGCTGATTTTAAGTCATCCTGCTTTAAAAGAGAAAAAATCTTTAAAGTTACCTCTAAAAATTGAGAGTAAATGTCGTTGATTTTTTCATATTTTTTTCTTATTTTTTTTAAAATGTCTTCGCTCAACATGCGAGGTCCAGCCTTTCGTTCGCTTTAGGAGCGTTCGCCGGCTGCAGCTGCGGCGGTTTTTTAACCGTCTCTAAAGGCGCCTGCTGCGATTGGGGCGCCGCGGTTTGCTTGTTTGCAATCGCATACCAGCTTTCTCTGAGCATGCTTAAAATTCGAATGACATGTTCGAGTTTGGCGACATCTTCGTTGGCGTTAGCGTCTATAAGATAAGTGTACATGAAATCATATAATTTATCAAGATTTGTAGATATTTCCCCGCCCTTTTCAAAATTCAAAGATATTCTGAGTTCGTTAATTATTTTTTCGGTTTTAACGATGTTAACGGTTTTCTTTTCGATATTTTTTTCTTTGATTCCGGCCAGAGCAAAATTAGCGAATTTTATCGCACCGTCGTATAACATACAAACCAGCTGAATGGGTGATGCCGTTTTAACCTGGGCCTCGAGGTATTTATTCTGTTGTTGAAGGTTTAAATTAGATGCCATATATACATACCCTCGCTTTTTGATTCTAAATATCCAAAATCATGCGCTAAGCTGAGCCAATTGTTGAGACAAAGCTTCGCCCTGCCGTTTGATCTGCCCGATCATCACTTCCATCGAGTTGAACTTTTCGTATAGACCTTTTTCGATCGTCGTCATACGCGAATTCCAATCGAGGATGCTGGTTGTCACTCTCTGAAGTTCCTTGTTAGTTACTTCGATGACTTTATTTAAAGTTCCATCCACTTTTGTAAGCGATTCCAGATAATTGCTGAAGTTATATGCGACACCGTCAGTATAATTATTACTGGAAGCCGGATCGTAAGCGAATAATTTTCGAACATCGGAAGAGTTGGAGGCCAACGCGCTTTCAAGCTTTGCGCTGTCGATTTCGAGTTTGCCTATATAATCATCCGTAAATACCATGCCGAGAGCGCCGGTCGTAATACCTATATCGGACAAACTTTTTATGTTCGTACCGTTTTCAACATATTTGTTAACGGATTTTTTAATTCCGTCGAGTATGTCGCGCAGGCTGCTGTCTTTGTATAGCGGCCCTTCTTCGTCTTTTAATTGCTTATCGATTTCAACGAGTATTTCATTGTAAGATTTAACGAATTTTTCGATATTTTCTTTAGCCGTATTCGCGTCGTTAGAAACGCCTAAAGTCGTTGACGAAGCGGTTACGGAGCTCAACGTAAAGCTGATATCTTTGAACTTGTCTGTAATAGTATTGGTATTGCTGTAATAAGTGACGCCGTTAACTTTATATTCAGCATTGGATCCTATGGTTTGATTAGTTTCAGATGACGATAAATTTAGCGCCTGTGTTAAATTTCCATCCACATCGCTAAGCGAAATATTCGGGTCGCTGTTTGCCGAAGGTTTTATATAAAACTTACCTGAACCGGAATCATAACTGGCCGTAACATTCAATCCCGAAGCGTTGATAGAATCGATAAAATCCTGAACGGTATCTCCCGCTTGATACTGAATATCTTTAGAAACTCCGCCCTGCGTTATTCTCATGGTAGCCGGCATCGTTAATGCCGTTTTAAGATTGGCATTGCCTATTAAACTGTCGGTCGATAATATTGAACCGGCAGTCGCTGAAATCGAAGAACCGCTCTTAACCCCTATAAGGCCGGTAAGTTCTAAAAAGTTAGAGCCTCCGGCTACTTCTTCTACTTTTATATATGAAGCGCCGGTATTTTTAGCGCTTAGTTTAATCTTATCGGTTGATGCGTCAAATGTTGCCGTAACGCCTGCATTTGAAGCAGTGATTCTATTCATTATGTCGTTTATTGAGTCGGAGTCGGAAACGCTTATCTCTACACCGTTAATTTTTATTTTACCGGCGGTAAAAGCCCTGTCAAAATTTATTTCAGACATCATCTTAGAAGGATCTACAGCGCCGAGGTGGCCGATCGACGCCACTTTCGTCGAAGAAGCGCTTGTATCCTGAAAGGCTTCGCTAAGCCCTATCACGCTCAAAAAATCCGAGCTATCCGAAGGCGAACCGAGAACGATAGCGTTTTTATTTCCGCTGACGGCGTTTTCAAGTATAAACTTATCGTTTGTGGAGTCGTATGAAGCGGTAACGCCGGTTGTAGCGGTCTGAAGGTTAATTTTATTCATCACATCGGTTATGGAATCTGCAGCCGGATCGACGTAAAAACTTAAATTATTAATGGAAAAACTTCCACCGGTAACGCTCTTTTTAATTGAAGCCGATATCTTCGCATTCACGTCGGCGTTGCCGCCTACGGTGCCTCGTGTCGCAGCTACCGACGAAGTCGCGATTTTTGAAATGCTGTCTATTATATAACTTCCGTCGCTCGCCGCCGGGCCGTTAATTAAAGCGCTGACCGCCGTTGAATTAGAAGAGCTGATTTTTTTAGTGGCGAAAGGGGTCTCATAAGTCAAATCTTTCATAATAGATTTGAGCTCGATGAGCTTATAGTTAATATCCCGCATAAGCGGAAGCTTTGAGTTTATCGTTTTCTGCTCCGTCTGCAGGTTCGTTAATGGCTTTTTTTCTATGTCCATTAATTTTTTTACTATGTCTTCGGTATTTATACCTGAGGACAGACCTGAAATGCTGAAAACGCTCATGATAACTTACCCCCAATTCGCATATTAAATGCATTTTTATTAAGCTTTTTCATCGACAATCATACCTACCGCCGTTTCAACGGCTTCCATAAAACGTCTCATTTCTTCGGAAGGTATTCTTTTAATTACTTCGTTAGTATAATTATCGACAATATCTATAAAATTTACTCCTAATTTTTGATTATAAACGAATCTTGTGCTTTTGTCAAATATTAATACTAATTTATTCGCCTTATCTACCGCGTCTGAAATTTCCTGAGGATTCAGCGGCTGCTGCTTTACGCTATTTTGATTTTCGGCAGGCTTATTTTCATTGGCCGATTTCAACATATTCGCCGCTTTTAAAATATTGGCCGAACCGGCATTGGAATTACTTTCCGAATTTTTAACAGCCTGCTCCATATGTACGCTATTATTGATCTGATTGCCCGGGCCGTTAATATTATTCATACCAAACACCTCTTTTTAAAAATTTTGAGTTTTTGCCATAAAGGGCAGGCATCCCGCCTGCCCTTTAATGGACTTAGTTTATACTATATTTGCTTGTTGCTGAACTTGCGTACATATTACTGTAACAACTGCATTATGCTCTGAGGTTTCTGGTTCGCCTGAGCCAACATCGAAGTGCCTGCCTGCATCAATATCTGCTGTCTTACGAACGCCGTCATTTCGAGCGATACGTCGGCGTCTCTGATACGCGATTCTGCGGCCGTTATGTTTTCACGCTGTATCTGCAGTGTCTTGTCTGTATAGTCGAGCCTGTTCATGACCGCGCCCATTGTAGCTCTTACGCTCGATACGTCTTTAATGGCCTGCTGAACGACTTTTAATGAAAGAGCAGCGTTGGAAGCTGTATCGACGGAGATATCAGCCAGCGAGCCAAATTTAGAAGATGCGCCGCGGCCTATGCTTGCAGCGTCAATAGAACCTATAGTATATTCAAGATTTTGCTGATAGTTAGCGCCTGTCTGCAAGTTAAGCTTATTAGCTGCGGAGAAGGAAATCATGGCGGTATCGCCCGAAGCCGTGACAGTAGACGCAACGGCTAACCTGCCAGAAACATAAGCTGTCGCACTTGCCATTCCGGTTACGCCCCATGTTGCCGATGTGACGTTATCTAAAACAAGGCCGCCCTGAGCACCATTAAATAACTCTACGCCTATTTTTACACCATAAGCTTTAGAGCCGCTATTCGTCATCTCAAATACGGTTCCGCCTTCAGACGCCTTAACCGTTAATGCTATACCGCCAAGAGTAGCAATTGCATTAGTACCGGTCGCCGTTCCCTGACCGTTCAAACCAGTTGTGGTGCCGCCGCCGGTAAGGAAACTCCAAGCTAATTCTGAACCGCCGACTTCTATTTTATTTGACTGCCCGGTTACCGTATTAATAGAACCGACCGCAAGATAGCCTATAGCATTACCGTTGGTTTGAGCAGTGGTAAAAGAACCCGCTTTAGTAACGTTTGCAGCATCGGCATCGATTTTACCAGAAACAAGTGAAACTATAAGACCGGTTGAAGATTTTGAAGTGGTAGCGATAACACCGGTTCTTGAGTTTTGCAAATTAATTTTGCTTACTATGGTTTCAACCGTATCGGATGTTGAAACGCCTATTTCTACACCATTAACGGTCATAGTAGTATTAGCTATTCCAATAGCGGTTCCGGCCTGAGCCGAAGTAACAGCCGCTATCGTTGCCGCTGTACCGGCGCTCAACAAAACAAAGCTTAAATTACTTACGTCTTGAACGGTTCCGGGAGCGGCAAGAACTTTTATCGAACCGCTGCTTCTGATCGAAGCGGCCTGAGTGGTACTCTGAACGTCCAGATTACCGTTTAAAAGCTTTAAAGTGTTGTATTCGGTGTCCTTTGAAATAGTGTTTATTTGACCGACTAACTGGTCAATTTCACTCTTTATCGTCGAACGGTCGCTTGAAGTAAGAGTCTGGTTAGATGCGCGAACCGCGAGTTCTTCCATACGCGAAAGCATTTTGCCGACCTGGTTGAGCGCGCCTTCAGCGATTTTGAAAAGCGCTATACCGTCCTGCGTATTTTGAATTGCGGTAGTTAAACCCTGACGTTGAGCGTACATTTTTTCAACGATTGCAAGACCGGAAGCGTCATCGGCCGAGCTGTTGATTCTAAGACCGGACGAAAGACGTTCTAACGTCTTGTCCATTGAAAGGTTTGTTTGATAAAGATTCCTTTGAGCGTTAATAGCTGCGATATTAGTGTTTAAATACATAAAAACCCCTCCTTGAAATTTTACTTAATGGCTTCCTTGCCATTAATTACTTCTACACTTATGTTATCGCACATCACAGATAAATATAAAAGTCCATTTAAAGCAAATTTTGTAAAATTAAAACGTTTTCCTTTCATTTTCTTATTTTTACTTGTTTTTTTAACTTTTTTCTATTTTTTTAAAATAATCAAAAATAAAAAAACCCACTTTACGTGGGCCTTTTTATTTATACATAATATTTGAACATTAATTATTTTAACAACTGCAGAACGTTCTGCGGTCTCTGATTTGCTTGAGAAAGCATAGCGGTTGCGGTTTGCGAAAGTATCTGATTTCTGGTATAATATGTCATTTCAAGCGCCATGTCCGCGTCCCTGATTTTAGATTCAGCCGAAGCCATGTTTTCGCGCTGTATCCTGATAGTTTTTTCCGTATAATCGAGTCTATTCAATGTCGCGCCAAGAGCCGCTCGAACGTTAGTAACATCGACAATAGCTTTTTGAATTACTTTAAGAGATAAATTGGCGTCTTCCAGTGTAATAACATTAACCTGCTTTAAGGATGAAAGTTTTGAAGATGCACCTACGCCTATTACATCCGCAGAAACAGACTGCAAGCTGTATGCTATCGATTGATTATAGTTAGCGCCAAGCTGAAGACCGACTTTTTTAGTATCGTCTGTTGATAACGTAGCCGTATCGTTAGTCGAGGTAACATAGTAAATCGCAGCTCCGGTAGTAGCCCCGGCACCCGTACCGGTAAACACCGTGCCGCCATAAGCTTCATTGAACATGCTGGTTCCTATTTTAATGCCATACATAGGCGAACCCGCGTCCTGCATCGTCAGCACATTGCCACTTCCGTTGAGCTGTATTCCGTTGATGATTCCGGTAGCGTTACTTCCGACTTTAGCATAAGTACTTGGAATGCTGGCGCCGCCGGAACTTACAAAACCCAGTGATGACCATATTCCGGTATCGCCGCCGACATTTATTACCGCCGCCGTACCGACAAGCGAATATCCAACCGCGCTTCCGTTAGGCGTACTGAAACTGGTCGTTCCATTCAAACCTCGCGCGACATTTTGCGCATCGGTATCGACAACACCGGAAACAAGCCCTAATTGGCCGTTAGTCATTTGAATCGCTATTACGTTTGTTTTGCTATTAGCCTGATTTATTTTAGATATAATTGTGTTAACGGTATCCGAAGCAGAGATTTGAACGTCAACGCCATTAATATTTATAGTGTTTTGAATATTTATCGTTCCGGCAACGGGAGTTGTAGAAGCGCTCGCTACCGCGGGCAGGGCGCGCGCAGTAATGCTTAAAATAAGATTCGAAGCAGTTTTTACCGTACCGGGAGTGCTTAATACCTTCATAGAGCCCGGTAATCCGGCCGACGTAGCCGACGTATTAACCGTAAGGCTCTTTTTAATATCCAGACCGCCGTCTAATAATTTTGGTTCCTTTTCATTTCGTGTGGGTAACTTGCTAATCTGACATATATTGTGATAATATGTAACTAAGATTTTAT
>MWBZ01000062.1 GCA_002069765.1 bacterium ADurb.Bin243 | reverse complement strand
GTAATCGGAAGCGAGCCTTAAAGTTTCCAGAAGGCCTATCGTGGATAATATTTTAGGCGCCGAAAGCTCTTCGCCGGACGCAAGCGTTACCGAAACGGCGCGGCCGTTTTTAACGTCAATAGATTTTACTTCCGTTTTAAGGCGCAATTCGCCGCCGCATTCTCTGAATTTATCTTCGAGAAGCCCTATGATTTTTCTGACGCCGTCGTAGGGGCGTGAAAATCCCTCCATGAAAATGCTTTTAAACATAATTACGAACTGCCCGAATTCCATGTCGCCCTCGCAGGCGCTGCCGTAATAAGAAAGCGGGCACAAAAGCATCTCGACGAGAAGCGGATCGGTGATAGTTTCCGCGAGGACCGCCCTGGCTGAAAGAGGCTTCGCGTTTAGATCCAGTTCGTTAAATGCGGCGATACGTTCTATAAGTTTTTCAAAATTACCGGCCTGGGACGGAAACGTTTCGCAAACGCAAGTTTTGAAACAAGTAAAATCGTTGGTAAATTCCAGCGCGGCGCTTTTGAACTGTATTTTCGATTTTTTCTGCGGGCGGAGCGCGAAATCTTCGTGTTTGAAACGCAGCTGCCTGAGTATTTTAAGGAAAGGCGAAAGCGTTTTATTCTGCGGCGGGGTATAATTTGTCATCGCGTGAAGCCCTACGTCCAGGTCGTAACCGCCCCGCCTGTAATACGAATTCAGGCCCCCGCTCACGAAATGTTTTTCGAGCACGCATACTTTTTTGCCGTAGTAGGCGAGCCTGATTCCGGCCGCGAGCCCCGACATGCCCGCGCCTATTATAATGGCGTCGTAACTCAACGATTATCTCTCCTTTATTTTATGACGAATTTAAAATTACAGGTTAAATTTTATATAAAAAAAATCATTATGTCAATATAAATATCAATATATCTTGACAATTAAACACCAAATAAATTATAATCTCATGCGGTGATTAATATGACAAATTCAAATCTCGAAGAATTAAAAAATAAGGTTATCGAATTAAAAAAGAAAAGAAACGCGGTAATATTGGCGCATAATTATCAGCTGCCCGAAATCCAGGATATCGCCGATTTCGTCGGCGATTCTCTCGGATTATCCATAGAGGCGCAAAAAGCCGATTGCAAGGTCATAGTGTTTTGCGGCGTCTATTTCATGGCGGAAACGGCAAAAATTTTATCTCCGCAAAAAACGGTACTCATGCCGGACCCCGATGCCGGCTGCCCGCTGGCCAGCATGATAACGGTAGAAGACCTGCTGAAGATGAAAGCGGAGCATCCCAACGCCAAAACTATTTGCTACGTAAATTCTTTCGCTGAAATAAAAGCGCATTGCGATTATTGCTGCACGTCGGCCAACGCCCTTAAAATGGTCGAAAGCCTTCCTTACGACGAGTTTATTTTCGTCCCGGACCGTTATCTGGGCTCTTTCGTTAAAAACAAAACGGGAAAAACCATACATTTATGGAAAGGCTTCTGCCCGGTCCACTTAAAGTTCATAAAAGAGCACATCGCCGAAGCCAGGGCTAAATATCCGGGCGCCAAAGTCATGGTGCACCCCGAATGCTCCGAAGAAATCGTAGCCGCGGCTGATTACGCGCTGGGGACCGAAGCCATGCTGCGCCACGCTAAAAACAGCAAAGACGAAAAAGAGTATATTATAGGCACGGAAGAATCATTTATTTACAGGCTCGCCACGCAGGTGCCGGATAAAAAATTCTATCCACTTTCAAAAACAGGGATATGCCCCAACATGAAAAAAACTACGCTCGAAAAGGTATTGTGGTGCTTAGAAGACATGAAAACCGAAATCACGGTCGAAGAGTCCATAATGCAAAAGGCCAGATTGTCCATAGACCGGATGCTCGAAATTAAATAGCCGGGTCTTAATAAAATAAAACAGGGGCATTACATTATGCCCCTGTTTTAATGCTTTTTATAAAAATATTTACTTCCCTGTTATTTCAAATATTTAGATTTATTGAAGTGATGGAAATTGTATAGTTCGTCGAGACGAAATCCGCACGAGCTGCATTCCACTATAGAACCCATTCTTGACCATTTCGATGAATCGCATTTTGGGCAGGCCGCCATATTTAATACCACAACCTTTCGTAATGATAGTCGTAATTATTTATTAGCCAGTTGATATAATTATCGGTAAAAATTTTAAAAATTAAAATAAAAATTACCAGGCGGTGATCGGTTCATGTTATTGGTATCATACTGTAAGCTCGGGTTAAATTGTAAATATAACGGCGGCTCCAACGCCCACCTTCCGGACGCCGATTTTTTAAAAAACTTATTTTTTAAAGGTTTGGTTATAGGCGTTTGCCCTGAAGTTTTCGGCGGACTGACCACGCCGCGCGATCCTTCTGAAATAAAACACGGCTGCGGTTTTGACGTAATAGAAGGCCGGGCCGGCGTTTTTTCAAATAAAGGCGCCGACGTCACCCGAAATTTTCTGGCCGGCGCGCAAATGTGCGCCGATATAGCCGAAAAATACGGCGTGCGGGCGGCCGTTTTAAAAGAATGCAGCCCTTCGTGCGGAGTATTAAACGTTTACGACGGCTCTTTTACCGGAACTAAAATCAAAGGGCCGGGGGTGCTCGGCGCGATGCTGGTTAAAAGATTCGGACCTTCGTTTAAGTTATTCGGCGATCTGGATAAAAATGACGAGAGTTTTTTGTTAAATCTTTTTGACAAGCGGTAAAAATTATGGTAAACTGTTGCGGTTAGGTGTGATAATATTATGTATTATAGTCAAGTAAACAGGCAAAATTTAAAATTCGCCGATCTGCATACCCATACCAAGCATTCCGACGGCACGTTCACGCCGTCCGAGCTGGTCGAGTACGCGGCCAGGCAGGGTATCGCCGTGTTATCGGTGACCGACCACGACTCGGTTTCCGGCATAGATGAAGCTATCATCGCCGGTTTCAAGCACGGCGTGGAAATAATCCCCGGCATCGAGCTCAACACCGATTTCAAAGACGCTGAACTTCACGTCCTTGGATATTTCATCGATTATAAAAACCCGGGCTTCGTAAAAAAACTCAACTGGTTCAGGGAATCGCGCATAGAACGCATGCGCCTCATGATCGAAAAGCTTAACGTAAACGGCCACAGCATATCGTTCGATGAAGTGCGCGACGAAGCTCTTAACGAAAGCGGCGGCGAGAACGTTCTGGCGTCCATCGGCAGGCCCCATCTGGCGCGCGTAATGGTCAAAAGAAAGATCGTCGAAGACGAAAGAGTGGCCTTCGAGCGTTATATAGGCAACGGCAAATCGTGCTACGTAGAGGTCCTCAATAAACTCGCTCCGTCAGACGCCGTAAAGTTCATACTTGAATTCGGCGGAGTGCCCGTCATGGCTCATCCGGGGCTTACGGGCCGCGACGAAATTATAGCGGAACTGGTCCGCGACGGGCTCTGCGGGCTCGAAGTTTTTCATACGTCGCACGACTCGCAGGCCACAAAAAAATACGAAAAGATAGCCGCCGATTTAAATCTGATCACCACGGGAGGCTCAGACTGCCACGGCCCCAAACGCGAAATGGCGCCGTATTGCGGTTCGATAAAGCTGCCTCTTCACATAATAGAAGCTTTGAAAAAGAAAAAAGGCTTTTAAATAAATAACGGAGATTGCTATGAATAAAAAAAATGGAACGCTCCTTCGGGTTCCGGCTAAGTGCGCTGCCACATTGATTTTTGCGTTTTTATTTTTATTTTCGTTTTACGGCGAAGCCCTCGCCGTAAGGGCTCAGGCCGAAAGGCTCACCGAAGAAGGCATTAAGCTTTTTCAACTCGGAAAATATTCGGAGGCCGAAACCAAATTCAGCTCGGCCATAGGCGAAGACGGTTCCTACGCCACTTCTTATTATTACATGGCCCAGATATACGAACAGCGCAACAATCACGACGAAGCGCTCAGCTACATCAAAAAAGCGCTCAGCAACGTTCCGCACGAAGAGCTTTATAAAAGTTATGTTTGCGAAATCAACAACAATATGGCGATCGAAGCCATTAAAAACAACAACATCGACAGGGCTTACAAGCTGTATTATTCTAATCTCGAAACGCTTCCGTATCATCTTCCCACATATAACCGGCTGGCCGCTCTTTCAATAAAAAAAGGCGACTATAACGACGCGCTCATGCAGTGCAACAAGGCGCTCGAAAAAGCGTCTTCGATTCCGCCCACCATAAGGTTCGATTCAAACGAGCAGGCCATGCTGCATACTCATATGGCTATATGCTTTTTCGAGCTTAAAAATTATTCCCGCGCCATAAATGAAATCGAAGTGGCTAAAAACACTAAAGACTCTTCCTACGTTCAAAAATATTATAAAAAAATCATGAGCGACGACAATCCGGTAGTTTCGGAGCTCAAAAAAGCCGAAGCCGCTTTCGAGGCCGGCGATATGAAAGTCGCCCGCGCAGGCTACGAAAAAGTTATCTCATTATATCCCAACAGCAAAACTGCGGTCGAAAAATTATCGATCATGGACAAACAGGTCAGAATAGAAGACATGGTTACCGAGGCCGATAAACTGGCCGCCAACAATCAAATAGAGGAAGCCATCGAAAAATATAACCAGGTCCTTTCCGTAGATCCGACGCGCGTCGTGCTGAAAGATAAAATCAAAGAGCTTAAAACGAAGGCCGAGCAAATACAAAAGCAGGCCGCGGCGTCGATACGCGGAAAATCCACGGCCAAAACCGACAGCGTCGATATAGACGCCAAATTAAGGCAGCTCATCGAAAAATCTCAGACAAACGTAAATCCTGACCAGGTCTATGAAATGAGATTCACCGAAGCCGAAGGGTTTTATAACAGGCAGGAATACGACAAAGCCCTCGAAATATACCATAAGCTTTTCGAAGACAAAGAAGATTTCCGCCCGGACGAAGTCAATAAGAGAATCCGTTCCATTTACGCCGCCCGCGGCGAGTTCTACATAGAATACTACAACATGGCCGTTCCAAAGCTTTATGTTTATCTGGCGTTCGCTCTTCTTGTAGTTTTCATCATCTGGATGTACTTCGGCGGCCAGATCGCGGTAATGTTAAAGCCCGACCCGCATAAAAATTATAAAGACGGCGTAGAATATTTAGACAAAGAAAAATATGAACACGCTATAGCCTCATTTGAAAAAGCGCTCGCCAACGCATTCGATCCGCTCGAGCGCGCAAAAATCAAGGCCAAGCTGTCGTTATGCTATTTCAAGGTCAAAAATTACGATAAATGTATAAAAGTGAGCCTCGAAGCGCTCGACGTCGATCCTAAAAACGAAGTCGTTCACGGCTATCTGGGTAATTCATTCCTGGAAAAGAACGCCACCAACGAAAGGGCTATAAGCGAGTACAAGCTGCTTTTAAAGAAGCAGAAGGACGATAAGCGCCTTCTCACCATACTCTGCACTCATTTTATACACGAAGACAACCTTTCGCAGGAAGCTATAGACGTTTATCAAAAAATATTCGCTATGGACTCCAAAGACAAAAACGTCCGGCGCATGCTCGGCGAAGCGTTTATCAGAAGTAACGATAAAACAGACCTTGCCATAAAGGTTTACGAATCTATTTTATCAGATGAACCGCACCGCACGGATGTAAAACTAATGCTCATATCGGCTAAATTCAGCAGAAAAAATTTCGACGAATGCATAATGCTTTGCGAAGAGCTCTTTGAAAAAGGCAATATAGAAAATATTACGCTCGAATATTACACCAACTCATACTTCAAGCTCGAAAAAAAAGCCGAACTTTATAAAAAATATGTCGATCTAAGCGCAAAATTTCCTAATAACCAGATACTCAAATCTTATCTCGATAAAATTCAGTCGCAGCTTATGGTAGAACGCCTTACCGGCGGCGGCGGGCCGGTTATCACGCCTTCTAATCAGGGCGCGGCCGCTCCCGGCGTTCAGCCGGCGCAGCCTCAGCAGCAGCAGAACGTTACAGCCGCGCCGGCCGTCAATATCTGCCGCAACTGCGCGCACATGAACCCGAGCGGATTAAAGGCCTGCGAGCACTGCGGAGCCGCCATATAAGCTTATAAATTAATTAAAGCGGCCCTGAAGTGCAAATAAAAGTTCTTTATTAATTTATTATTATGCTGTACTTTAATCGAGTTTCATTTACATTTATGTTTTAGTTTTTGCTATACTTAATCTGGAAATTAAAAATTATTTATATTTACAGACTGTGTATTTTAGTGATTTTGGTTCGGTGAATTTATGGCTGGCGAACAGCAGGCAAATACAAGTACCACATATTTCGAGGTAACCAATTTATCTTCGCTCGAAAAATATCTGTCGCGCGGACAGGTAGTTGAAATCGAAGTTAAGCTTGGTTTATTTGCCGGCCAGTATAAAAGCCGCGTTTCGAACATGTCCGACAAAGTCTTGAATATGAGCGTACCGAGCGTGGCGAGCAAGCATATACACATCTGGGAAAAGACCGTCTGCCATCTAAATTACATGAGAAGCGACGGAATGTACACTTTCATAACTCACGTTATTAAAAGTGAAATATATCCCAAGCCTATACTGAACCTGGCTGTGCCCGAAAAGATCGAAAAGATACAGCGGCGCCGCTACGTAAGGGTCGATGTTAAAATACCCGTTAGAATGAGGCTCTTTAAAGAAGACACGAGTTACGAAGACCAGCCGGAGCCGTTTTTTGACGCGACGACGGTCAATATTTCAGCGGGCGGCCTCAGGCTCGACAGCCCGAAACACAAAATGGAGCTCGGCGAAGTTTACGAGTTCGAGTTTACGCTGGATAACTATAAATACCAGAACGTGCTCGGTGAAATAGTCAGGGCGGCTGAAATGAAAAACCCGCAGGGCGCCCTTATAACTTACCCGGACGGTTCGCCGATGTATAATTACGGAGTCAACTTCATACAGATACATCGCGTTCAGAAAGAAAAAATCATATCTTATGTTTTTAAATGCGAGCGTGAGATGATAGCTAAAAGATAGAGAAAAGGTGTAGATTGATTTAAAATGAATAAAACGGATAAGCGTTTAAGCTTGAATAGATTAAAAAGCTTATTTACAGCGGCATTTGTAATTTTTATTGCCGCCGTTTTTTCGTTTTCGGATTTTTATGGATTTCAAACAGCTTCAGCCGAATCGGAGCAGGACATAAACGCCATCAACGACGTCGGCCTGCTTTATTACAATTCCGGCAATTACGAAGAAGCCATATCCGAGTTCAAAAAAATATTGAAGAAAAAACCCGATCACGACGTAGCATATTTCAATATCGGCTGCGTTTACCAGAAGAAAAAAGATTGGAAAGAGGCCGAGCGTTCATTTTCCGCCGTCCTCGAACTGATACCCGATGACGGCGAAGCCCAGAAAAGGCTCGTTTCCGTCTGCGAAGCATGGATCAACCAGCTGACCAACGAACTTTCGGCCCAGCCGGACAACGCCTCGCTGCATAACGACCTCGGCAGGGCTTATCTATCGCTTGGAAAACTCGAAGAAGCTTATCAGGAAATATCTAAAGCCATATCGTTAAAAGCTAACCTTGCGGCCGCATATTATAATTTCGCCGAGCTGTACGTCAAAAAACAGAGCCCGGAAAAAGCGCTGCCCGAAATAAAAAAGGCGTGCGAAATCGAGCCCAAAAATATAGTTTACTCGCAGTATTATAAAAAGGTGGCGGCCCTTGCCGGAAGCGAAGCCGCGGAGCCGGAAGCCGAGGGTGAAACCAGCGAAAGCGGAACGGATTCCGGCGTATTCACCGGATCTAAAAAAGACGAAGAAAACATATTTAAAGCCGGCGTGGACGCTTATCAAAAGAAAAAATACGAACAGGCGCTTTCGAGTTTTGAAAAAGTTTACAGGCTCAATCCTAAAAACGCCGAAGCCGGCGATTACATAAATAAAATAAAAGAGGCGCTCAAGAACAAAAAAAATATAAGGGACCTTTTCGAATCGGCCGACAAAAAGTGCAAAAAAGACCGCTGGAGCGAAGCCATACCTCTTCTCGAAAAAGCCAAAGACAATCCCATGTTCAAAGACGATTCCAATTACATGGACGTTTTAAGGACGCTTTCGGACGCTTATATGCGCACCGCCGAATACGCCAAAGCGCAAACCATTTACGAAGACCTTAAAGCCCAGAACCCTAATCTTTTTTTTATAAATTATAACCTTGCGCAGATTTACCTTTACAACGGCGAGTACGACAAAGGCGAAGAATCGCTGACCGAAGCGCTTAAAGCCGACGGCATAACGGCCGAGCAGATAAAACTCGCGCGCGAAATTCTATCGACGCTTTCCTGGAAGCGCAAGCGCATATATCTTTACATACTGGGGTTCCTCGTGGGCGCGGCCATGATCGGAGTGCTGTATGTCTTTAATTCGCCGGCCGCCAGAAAGACCAGATTTTTACAAAGATGCGAAGAATTCCGCGCCGCTTCGGATTGGAACGGCCTGCTCAAATATACTTCGGTCGTTCCCGACTATAAATTCAGCGTTCAGGAAAACGTCAAAATCAACCTGTTGCTCGCTACGGCCTGCTATAACATGGAAAAATTCGACGACGGAATTAAAAACGCCAGAAAAGCGCTTAATTTCGATTCGTCTTTATCTGCGGCGCACGATATTATGGCGCGCTGCTTTTTAAAGAAAAAATCGATCAACGACGAAGCGATTTTCCAGTATAAAAAATTATTGAAGAGCGACCCGGGAAACGCTGAAGTTTTAAAATTAATTTCAGAATATTATATAAAACTTTCAAAAAATACCGATAAATTTGTAAAGAGAGAAAGCCTTACCGACGAACTGATTGACAATTTAAAATTATACGCGGTAAAAGAGCGCCAAAACCGAGAGTTGGCGATATTTATGGCCAATTTGCTCAGGCAGCGCAAAGATACGAGCGACGCCGCGGTGCAAATTTATGAAAACGCGCTTTCGCAGGAAGAAAATACGCGCGTCCGAGAAGTGCTGGCCAAGGCGTATTACGATAATAAAAATTACGAAAAAGCCATAAACGAATGCAAGCTCGTGTTCAAGGAAAACGTAGAAAACACCCAGATGCACAGGATTTTCATCGATTCGTATATGGCGCTCGGCCGTTACGGCGAAGTATGCCTTGAATACGAAAAACTCACGCTCTTATACCCGAACTCGCAGGATTTAGAACGGCGCGTCAACGAATTAAAGCGGCAAAACATGGTCATAGGCGGTTCGCCTTCGCAGGCGGCCCAGACGGCGGTTTCAACGGCCGCAAATTCCGCCCAGAGTCAGAACGCCGACACGCAGGGCGCTTTCAAAACGGGCGCGTCCGAAATGACGCAGGCACCGCAGATAGTCACCACCGATTACGCCCGCTGCTTCGAGCGCGGCCTGAGGTATATAGAAGACAAAGATTACACCAACGCCATTTCGGAATTTAAGGTTGTTATAAAAGGGGCGCCGCACCTCAGAAATGAAAGCTATAAATTTCTGGTGACCTGTTATCTGAGAAAAGGACTGCTCGACCTGGCGTATGAACAGTATAAACTGGTGCGCTACGATCAGGAAATGATGCCGGAAGACGTGAAAGAGCTCACGTATAACCTGGCGCGCGCCTTCGAAGAAAAAGGCAAATTCAAGGAATCTCTCGAAGTGTACAACATCATCTGTAAAGTGGATATAGGATATAAAGATGTATTTGATAAATTTGAAGAACTTCACGCCTATATATCAAAATTCAACTGACGGCGGGCTCCGGCTATCCGGGCCGCGCCGCTTTGCCGCGCTTTTAAAAATCTTTTTAACCACGCTCCTTTTTTTATCAGTAATATCGCTTAGTATTAACGGCGGCGATTCCCCTTCATTAAACAAGCTTTCAGCCCAGGAATCGCAGCTCAAATGCGGCACGTTCGGCGGCACTGTTTACGATCTGAGAACGCTCGATCCGCTCGCGGGAGCTATAGTCACCATTAAAGCCGGCGCCAAAGGCGATTCCTTCGAGGCGAGAACGGGCGAAAACGGCAAATACGCCATTTACGATATCCCGGCGGCCACTTATACGGTTAAAGTTTCAAAAGAAGGTTATATATCCGACACGGTCAAGCTTAATCTGAAAAAATCATACGAGCGTTACGATACTTCCATAGAGTCCGAACGCGATTACGCCAGAAAAAACGAACCCGACTACGAACGCAATATAAATAAATACGCGGAAAATGAAGACGAAGACAGCGCCGCGGACGGCTATGCATATGACGAAAAAACCGGCAATTCAATAAAGCTTTCTCCCGCTCCGGCGTTTTCGCCAAAAGATAATTTCAACGGCGTAAGCGGTTTTTACAACCTCCCCGACTGCAGCGTTATGCCTTACGGCGCGTACCGGCTGAGCTACGGCGTTCAGCGTTCCAAGCGCCTTTCAAGCCCCGCAACGCCTTACGTGGAATCCAATTATTCAACGGCGCTCGGATACGGCCTCGGCGAAAATATCGAAATGTCGGTATTCGCCTTCCAGCATTTTTCAAAAAATATCCAGCCCATGATTATCCCGGCGGCCGCGCCGGCCCTTCCGCGCGTAGTTCCGCCATTTTATGCCGACAGGACCGGAATATCGCTTAAATATGCCGGAATATATAAATACAAAGACATGAACCAGGTATTTCCTTACTCGCTGGTTTACACGCATTACAACGACGGTTCGGACGAAGTAGCCATCCCCATAGAAATCGTTTCGCAGCTGAGGGGAAAATTTTATTTCATACCGACCTATATTTCAAGGCTCGGCGGCAACGCGCATTTTAATTTCGCTTATTATAAACCGCTTTTCATAGACCATCGCAAGCTTAGCTACATTATGGAATTCGTGCAGAACGACAAGCACCGCTGGAACATTATAAACGCCGGATTCAGGCTCGAATTCAAAAACGATTCCTCCATGAATTTATTTCTTTTAAGCGACAGCGAGCAGAAACGCTTATCGGTTGGAATCGGCGGCACGATGCTGTTTAAATAAACGGCGCCAGCCCGGCCGGCGGGGGAAAATTATCGAAAATTATAAATTAAATATAACGAGCTTAAAGGAGATTATCTACTATGAATTTTTTCGGCACTGACGGAATCCGGGGTCTTGCCAACGCGCATCCATTGACGCCGGAATTCGCTATGCGCATAACTTTTGCCGCGGTCAAAACCCTGAGGCGCCATTACAAAAGTCCAAAAGACGACGGATTTATATTGATCGGCTCCGATACGCGCCGGTCTTCGGCTATGCTAATATACGCCGCCGGCGCGGCCGCGATGTCCGCAGGCCTCGACGTAGTAAACCTGGATATAGTTCCGACATCCGGCATATCTTATGCCGTTAAAAAGCTGGGCGCGGCGTTCGCGATTATGATATCCGCCTCGCATAACCCTTACCAGGACAACGGCATCAAAATATTCGGCCCCGACGGCTATAAGCTGAGCGACGAAATAGAAGCCGAAATAGAGAAGGAACTCTTCGACGAAACGGGCGACAGGCCCACCGGCGAAGCTGTCGGACGCATCAAAAAAGCGGGTTCTTTTCTTGTAGACCCGGTCACCGAATATGCGGAATATGTAGCTTCGCTGATAGAAAAAGGGCCCGGCGCGGCAAAAAAGAAGCTCAAGATAGCCATAGACGGCGCCAACGGGGCGGCTTCGCCTTTGATAAGAAAGATATTCGACAGCAGGTTCAACCTCGAACTGATCAACTGCACCCCCGACGGCAAAAATATCAATTTCAACTGCGGCTCCACTCACATGGACCATCTGGTTAAAATCGTAAAAGAAAGCGGCGCCAACCTCGGAATCGCATTCGACGGCGACGCCGACCGTGCGCTTTTCGTTGACGAGCACGGGTCCGTCGTAGACGGCGATCAGGTTATCGCTATGCTGGCAATAGATATGAAAGAGCGCGGGGCGCTTAAAAATAATCTCGTGGTAACCACCGTAATGAGCAATCTCGGCTTTATAAACTCCATGAAGAAAAATAATATCGATATTATCACCACCACGGTCGGAGACCGTAACGTGTTAAGCGAAATGCTTCGCCGCGGCGGAATTATTGGCGGCGAGCAGTCCGGGCACATACTTATGCTGGATAAAAACCATACCGGCGACGGGCTGATAACCGCCGTAAGCGTTTTAAACGTCATGAAAAGAAGCGGCAAAAAACTTTCGGAACTGGCGAAGTGCGTTCAAAAATATCCTCAGATCCTAATCAACGTTCCCGTATCCAAAGACAAGAACCTTTACAAAAGCGACGCCGACGTCGTGGCCGAAATCAAGAGCGCCGAAGAGCGTTTCTTAAACAGGGGACGCGTGCTGATAAGGCCTTCGGGCACAGAAAACCTGGTGCGAGTAATGATAGAAGGCGAAAACAAGACCGAAATAACCAACGCTGCCGAAGACATCGCGGCAAAAATCCGTGAAAAGCTGGGCTGATAACGCCCTTGTGAAACCATGAAACTTAACGGCAAAAAAACGGCTTATAATAAGCTCATAAAATGCGAAACGCCGCATTTCAAAACGGTGATAATCTTTTTGTTATTGCCGTTAATTTTCTTATGCGCCGGCGGCCCGGCGGCCGCGTCTGAAAGCTCTTCCGCGGAAACGCAGCTAAAATTTTCCGACGATATAAAAGAGCATTTTTTCATAGGCGGCGAGTTTTTTCAGAAGAAAAACTACGCCGCGGCGCTCATCGAATATAACAACATACGCCAGATCGACCCGGCTTATATAGAGGGCTACCTTTTTACGGCCAAGTGCTACTTCAACCTCAAACAGTATCTGCCCGCCGCTTACTTCGCCGGTTTTACGCTTTATATGGAACCGCAGAACGAAGAAGCGAAAGCGCTGCTGGAAGAGATAAAAAGCGCTTCGCCGGGAATAGATTTTAAAGACGACAGAGTAAGCTATAAATTCAAGGCGGACGATAAAATAGAGCGCCTGATTTTTGACGTTTACGGCTCGTCTTTATATCTTAAGGGCGTATTAGAGCAAAACGGCGGCAAAAAAGATTTCGCGGCCGGCGACAGCATTTCGTTTCCGCTCGATCTGGCCTCCATCGAAGACGCTGGAAAACTCAAAAAATTCGACGGAACCACGCTCCAGTACGATCTGGAGGCCCTTAAAGACTCTATTTTAACCCAGAAAGAATCCAATCTTAAAGCTGAAGACGCAATGGGATATTTTGATATTTCAGGCGAATATCTCAAGATAAACCGAACTTATAAAGCCATAGCGGCTTACGAAACGGCCTGCTATACTGATTTTGAATTCGTCAAAAAAAAGGACCCGCAGTTTATTTCCAAGGCCGAAGCTTTCGTTAAAGATCTCGTCAAAAAAGAGCCTAAAAACTCCGAAGGCTATTTTTATATGGCGTTCATATTGTTCGTGCAGGAAAACTACCGCGAAGCGCTTTCAAATTTTTCATACGCCTCGTCGCTCGGCCTTAAATCCGACATTCTGAAGCGCGCGTTCAGGTACAGCGATCTTTGCAAACAGTATATCAAGGCGCTCGAAGCTAAAGAAATCGAAAAAGAGGCGATATTAAAGGCCAGCGCGGACGCTTCGATGTCGAATAAAATCGCGGAGGTCATCAAAAAAACCAACGAGGACGAAGACATTAAAACGGAGCTCAGCCCGGAAAGCCGCCCCGGCTCTGACCCGGCCGCAAAAGGCGAAGAAGAGCCCGCATCTGAACTGGATTTCAACTCCATGACCAAAGAGCAGAAAATGTATTATTGCTACCAGCAGAGAAAAATAATAGACGAAGGCATACAGAAGTATAACGAGAACAATATCGTCGAGATGAACGCCGAGACTTTCACGCTTCAGAAATTGCGCGAAGCTAAATATATTACGGTAGACGTGAAATGCCCTGACGGCGGAAATTATTCGCTCAACCACAACGGTTTCGTTCAGTGCTCGGCGCACGGGCTTTAACGCGGCAAAAAAAAGGCTTGATTATGTCACCTAATAGAGAACCGGCATCGTACGTGCCGTTAAAATGTCAGACCGACCACAGCGTCCTGCGCTCATGCGTGAAGATAGACGATCTTGTCGCCTGCGCGGCCGAACGCGCCCACAGCTATCTGGCAATTTGCGATCTGAACAACGTTTCGGGCTATTACGATTTTTACGTCAAATGCCGCAAAAACGGCATCAAGCCCATTATAGGGGCCGCCATAGACGTGCGCGACGAAATAGCCGGCCCCGGCGAAAAAAAGGAATTGGGCCACAGGATAACGCTTTATTGTAAAAACTACGCCGGCCTTTTAAATCTTTTTAAAATAATAAACTCGATAAACCTTTCGGAGGGGCGTACCCCCGTTACGAGCGAAACTATCTTCAAATATCAGCAGGGATTGATATGCGCTTTTTCGAACGTTTCTTCGGCCGTATATAAGCTGCATTCAATGAAACACGCGGGAGAAGCCGACAGGCTCCTGAAAAGATACATTGAAAACTTCGGGGCCGGAAGGCTTTACTTCGAACTCTGGAAGGACGGCGTAGCGCATGAAGACGACGCGAACCTGCTTTTTCTGGAACTCGCAAAAAAATACGATATCAAGCCGGTGGCGGTAAATAACTGCCAGTACCTCGCGCCTTGCGACCGGCTGAAAAGCTTCGCCGCGATTTACGCGCTGAGAAACGAAATAGACTTCGATACCGCCTGCGCTAAATTAAGCGGAACCGGTAATTTTCATTTTAAATCCTCCCGGGAAATGTCGGAAGCCTTCGCACACATACAAAGCGCGCTCGAAAACGCCCGCGAGCTGGCATTCAGATGCAACGTCGAAATACCTCACGAAGGTTTTCTCATACCGCAGTATCCGGCGGCGGAAGGTTTTACGCAGCACGGCTATCTGTCTTTTTTAACGAAAAACAAACTGAGCCTTTTAAAGGACATAAATTTCGAGCTTTACGAGCACAGGCTTAATATAGAGCTGGATATAATAGAAAAGCTTAATTTTTCTTCGTATTTTCTAATCGTGTGGGATCTGGTGAACTACGCCCGGCAGAACTCCATACCGGTAGGACCGGGGCGCGGCTCGGCGTGTTCGAGCCTGGTATGCTATCTTCTCGGCATAACTAAAATAGATCCCATAGAATATCAGCTCACGTTCGAAAGGTTTTTAAATCCGGGGCGGGTTAAAATGCCCGATATCGATATAGATTTCGCGTCGTCGGAGCGTTACCGGATAATAGAATACGCCGCGTCTAAATACGGCAAAGACCGCGTGTCGCAGATAATAACGTTCAGCCATTTCAAGCACAAAGCGCTTTTTAATGCGCTGGTAAAAATACTTCGCTTCCCTGAAAATTTGATCAAAAATATCGCGCCCGTATTTAACCGTTCCGTGGCGGATAATCCCGACATAACTTTCGAAAGCATATTTTTAAACAGCATATTGAATAAATTTTATAACGCCGAAAGCAGGGTGCGAGATCTTTGTGAAATCGCCCGTTCGCTTTTGAACAATATAAAACAGGTTTCTATACACGCCGGCGGAATCGTTATTTCGCCGACGGGCCTTTTCGACAACCTGCCGCTTTCTAAACCTAACGGCGAGATGAACGTCACCGCGGTGGAAATGAACGTGCTCAACGAACTGGGATATCTTAAAATAGACCTTCTGGGCATAAACGCTCTTGAAAAAATAGAGCTTATAAGAGACTCGATTCAAAAATACAGGGGCGTGTCGATAGATATCGAAAAAATACCGCTGGACGATAAAAAAACCTTCGAGCTCATATCTTCCGGCGAGACTTACGGCATTTTTCAGCTGGAAACGCAGCTTTTCAGAAAATTTCTCCCGCAGCTGAAACCGGGCTGCATAAAAGAGCTTGCCGCGGCCATAGCTCTTATAAGGCCGGGTCCGATTCAGGCGAACGTTTTGACCGATTACGCCTTAAGAAAAAGCGGCCGGGCTAAAATAGAATATCCTTTAGAGAGCATGACGCCTATCTTAAAGGAAACTTACGGCCTGATAGTTTTTCAGGAACAGATAATGCGCATAGCTACGGACGTTTTCGGTTATTCGTATTCAGAGGCCGATATATTCAGGGAAATAATGTCAAAAAAAGCCGAGGATAAAATCGAACTCGAACGCGAAAATTTCCTGCGGCGCGCGAAGGCAAAAAAAATAGAAGCCGGCAAAGCCGCCGAAATTTTTAACCTGATATCCAAATTCGCCCGCTATTGCTTCAATAAAGCCCACTCGGCCGCGTATTCGCGCGTCGCATATTATATGGCGTATTTTATGGCGAACTATCCGCTCGAATATATGGTATCGCTTTTAAATAACGATATAAGGGACCGCGGGCCGGATTACAGCGTGAAGATAAATTTTTTAAAACGCAACCGCATAGCGGTTTACGGAGTAGATATCAATTCGTCGGGGCTTTATCACAGCATAGAAACGCGCTCCGGCGCCCCCGCCATGGTGCACGGGTTATCGAGCGTAGCGCTCGTTTCGGTGAACGCCGCCGGCGAAATAATCGCCGAGCGCGGCCGCAACGGCCAGTTTGTCAGCATAAGCGATTTCACGGCGCGCGTCGTCGAAGCAGGAGGGCGCGTCAAAATAAGCGATCTCGAACCCCTCGTAAGAAACGGCGCTTTCGATTCCATAGCGGCCGGAATGTCCCGCGAGAGAATATTGGCGGATTTCAAAAACGTCACTTTTACCCGCAGGCGCGTAAACGATAAAAACGAGGCCGCCGGCCAGATAAACTTTTTAAAGCCTTTTTCCGGCGCCGCAATAAGGGGCATGAGCGAAAGAAAATTCATGCCGCAGGCGCCGGCCGGCGAAAAGAGCGCTTTTTTCCTCGACGACGAACGCAGCTGCATTTTAAAGCATATTAAAAGGACCTCCATAAGCGACTACTTCAAAAAGAAACGCAGCGCGGCGCAGAGCGGGCCGGCGGAAGCGGCGGTCAAATCCTACGGCGAAATATTCAATTATCACCCTTTGATATCGGGTCTTGAATTAAAAGACCCTTTTGACGTTATCGGCGAATACGTCGTTAAATTATTCGTTCCGCAGGAATTATTGAAAAAAATCAACTCTCTGGCGAAAGGCGACATAGTTTTTTTCGAATTTGAAGTTTGTGAAAAGCGCCAGGCCATAGACTATTCCGCCGCGGCCGAAGACGCCGGAAGCGAAAACGTTTTAGTCTTAAAAGAAATAATACCTTATATGGAGGCCAGTTATAGTTTTTCGGCGTTTATAAAAGCGGAAGAAAACGCATTGGCCCCGGACTGCATGGTTTTGATAAAACATCTCACCGAACGCTATGAAGGCTCGATTCCGCTTTTTATAAAAATCGGAGAATTGACTATCGCCACTAATAAAAAGATAAATTTTTCCGAAAAATTTATCAGGGAAATACGATCCATAGAAAAACTATCCGCCGGTATCGACTTTTATATAGAACTCAAATAACTCAACTATTTTGAAATATGCGCAACTTCTTTGCACAAAATAATATAGGCGTAAAAAAGAAAGGTATAAGGTATCCGTTAAGTGTTAACGCTGATAAAAAAATTTTTGAATATAGATAAATCGGCCTCGATGCCGTTAAAAGTTTCCATTCTGTTTTGCTACGACGCGTTTTTCAAGCCGGAAATGCGAGAAGAGCTCAACCGCGTCCTTATTCCGATAGTCGAATATGTGGACAAAAACCCCGGCATTCCGGTCAATTTTAAGTTAAGCGGCGCCACGCTGTCGGGGCTTTTATGGCATAATTATAAGTTCGTCGAGAAAATGATTTCGCTGGTTGCTTCCGGAAAAATCGAGTTGCTGGGCAGCTCTTTTTCCAACTGTGCTCTCACGTTTTTAGACAGGGAAATAGCCTCCGAGCAGGTCGCAGGCCACAAGCATTATATAAAGCAGGTTTTTGATCACCTGCCTAAGGGCTTCGTCTTCGCGCACGACTGTTTTTCGAAAGAGCTGCTTTCGGTTATTGGAGAGTATAATTATAAATATTTCATACTTCAGGACCGCTACTTGAACCAATCGGCGGTTAATTCACTGGTAGAATCTTTCGACAAAAAGAGCCGCGTCAACGAAGAAGCCATTTCCAGGCTCGTTTATATACCGAAAAAAATCATATCCGAAGGCAGCGACTTCTTCGCGTTCAGCGAATTTTGCGAATTCGGAGAATATTTTAAAAAAGCGCTCGATGAAAATAACGAAAGCATATTTTATAAATTCGTGCAAAGCGCTTTTAAATCTTTCGCCAACTTCGACAGAAATTCCCTCGTCACGTTGAAATTCGATCTGTCGGACATTTCCAATATATCGCTGAAACCGTTGTTCGATCTGGGAAAAGTGTCCGAAATAATATTGAACTTTATGCAATTTCTTCTGGAAAACAAATATTTCCAGTCCGTAACCTACGAGAAATGGCACGATGAAAACCACAATAGAACCGACAACGACAATTCGCAGGTAATAGATCCGGCGGGAATAAAGCGTTCCTGCGGATACAGGACGCCCGATCATTACGAAAAAGCCTCGGCTTCGGCGGCGTTTAAAAAGCGGCTCGAAGCGGTGCACTCATACGCCCAGAAGCTTGCCGATTCGAAAAAACTATGCGCCAGCCTGCTGCGCGCCGACCGCGAAAAGATATCGTACAATCCTATAATAGAATTATCTAAAATGACGGCGATGCTTTACCAGCATTCGTTCGGATGCCCGGCCGAACTCGATTCGAAAATGTCGCTCGTGGATTCTCTCGCGGAAGCGCGCACGCATTTGAACTGCCTTAACGAGCTTAGAGCCAACAGCAAGGGAGTTTACACGCTGGACGTAAACTCCGACGGCGCCGAAAAAGTGATAATCGTAAACGACAAGATATTCGTCATGCTCAACGAAACCGGATCGATCAATAACTTTATCGAGCTTGTAAGGGGCTACGAATATATAGGCGGCGGGGTATCAAGGCAGCTCAACAGGCTAAACGACATGTACGATTTTAAATCGGGCGAGGATTATTATTCGATAGACTCGCACGACGAAGAAACGCGGATCGAATACTCATACCAGCCGTCGCATTCGGTCCTGGTGGGCGCTCAATTTTCTTATAAATACGCATCTTTCGAAGTAGTGAAAGGCATGTCGCTTTTCAACAATAAATTCGTCACGCGCTATAATATAAAAAACACTTCGTCCACGCCTTTTCAAATGTCGTGGAAGGTGAAGTTTTCTTTTTCGCCGGATTATCTTTCAGTGCTCAAATTCGGAAGGCCTCTGCTGGTCTTTTTTACGCAGGATAAAACGATAGAGCCCGACAGGGAATATAAAGGGCTCGAAGACGGGATAGGCGTGGCCAACAAGCTGAGCGACAGCTACATTTATATAAACACGCTGAGAATAGTTCCGGATTCAATAAAGACCATGACGATGCAGCACGCCTACGGCCTGATACTCAGCTATACGCTGGCGTTCCAGCCTCTGGAAGAAAAGCATTTCATTCTGGACATAGGGTTTTAAACCGCGCGGCCGAATTTTTCCTCCAGCCGGTTCACATCGACAAGTATCGAGCGTTCGTTGGAATAAATCACTTTTCCGGCGGCCCGTTTCACCTTTTTAACGTACTTTCTCATGGCGCACGACACGAAAATTTTAGTGGCGTTACGCCCCTGCGAGTAATGCGCGGCGTAAAGCGCGGCCTCGCCCAGCGCCCTTTCCAGCGCTTCATCTCCCGCGTTTTTAGGCATTTTCAAAATGACGCTCGAGCCCCTGAAATCTTTTACGTGAAACCAGTAATCCTGCTGGGAAGCTATTTTTGATAATATGTAATCGTTTCCCGAGTCCGAGCGGCCGACATATATAAGATAGCCGTCTTCCGTTTTAAACAGGCGGTAATATTTACTGGATTCGCATGCCTCCGCGGAATTTTTGCCGTCGGCCTGCGCGCGGCTTTTTTGAGCTACGCAGGAGGCGAATACCTTCATCTCCGCCGAAAACTCGCCTATAAATTTTTTGCGCGCCCTTTTTTCATAAATCAGCTCCGAAGCTATAAGCGATATCCGTCTTTCTATTTCGCGGCAAAATTCCATCGAGAATCCGTCCCGCATGGAGTCGAGGCTGTCGCGGCACGCGGCGATCTTTTCTATAATTTTATCGAGGGATTCCGTCATGTTAAGGCAATACTCGTATTTAGCTTTAAATCTTTTATAAAGTTTAAAGTAACGCTGGGCGTTGTCGGAAACTGAAAAGCGCGCGTCGAGAGGAATATCGACTCCAGCTATGGTTATGGATTCGAGTTTTTTATTGCCGCCGCCGGCTTTTATATTGTTTAACTCCGATATTATGAGAGCGCCGCGCTCGGAATACTTGAGATAATCGGCCGACGAACGCAAATCGGATTCGAAGGTTCCCTTTTTGGCCGCGGCGATATCGAGCAGGCGGTTTATCCTGCCGCGGAGCCTGGAGGTGATAAATTCAGTGTCGCGCGCGGTATAAAACAGCGCGTAGCACTCGTTAAGAGAATCGCGCGCGTCCCTGCGAACGGCGGTTTCGCCGGCGGCGCCGGGATCGAAAGGATAAACGAAAACTTTACGCTTGCCGTCGGCCCCGGAGGCATATACGGCCGGATTATATATATCGAATATTGAATTTTTATCCCCGCGGGATTTTTCTATAATCGCTTCCAGCTCCGGATAGCCGGACGCGTTATAAACCGCGGCTATCTCCGCGAGAGATTTTTCAAACGGCCTGCCCGCGGCTATTTTGCACAACATCGGCGAAAGCCCGGTGCTCGAAGCTATAAGTTCTTTCAACCCGCCGGGCGGCGCCGCGGCGGAGGATAAATTTGCGGCATATAAGGCGATATCGCGTTTGGGCGGGCTGTTGAGGTAATCGCAAAGCCCGTGGGAAAAGTTAAGGGCGCCTATCACGCCGGCGGAATCCAGCGAGCCCGGGGCGAGCGAATGGCCCTGATAAATGAAGGAATTGCTGTGTTTTCCCATAAATTCAAAAAAAAGAATATACCCGGTTTCGCTGAAGCTGTCTTTTTTGAGAAGATAAATACCCAGAATTCTATCGGAATGAAAGGTTTTAATATCTACGATACGCGCGCCCTCAAAATATTTTTTCATCAGCAGCTGATAATTGGACTGCGTATTCATAAAATTTATCTTCTGCTCGAGCGTATGGAAAAAAGCAGGAAAATTGGGATTTATCGAAACGAGCATGACCGAAGGCCCGGTTTCGTTTCGCAGGACAAACCCGTATTCCCCGCTTCTGTGCTCCATTATTTTGTCCACGGTGCGGCCGATAATCTGTTCTTTAGTTTCAAGCAGAAGTATTTTAAGGCTTAGAGAGTCGAAGCTCATGACATAACCCGTTTCGAATAATTTATTAACCGTTAAATAAAGGCGGCCCGCAAGTTATCTACGTTAACTTTCGGGGCGCCGGAGATAAAATTTTTCTGACTTATTAATTAAAAACTCGATCGAAGAAAATTACTTCTTTTTTGTGTCTTTCTTCGGGGAAGCTGTTTTTTTGGCCGCGCAGCCGCAGGATTTGCACATATGCCGCCTCCTTGTATATATTATTGCCGGCGGCCCGTTTTTGGCCGCTACCTTAAATTTACTAAATATCCGCCTTCTTGTCAAGAGATTTTATCGTATGGGTAAAATATTTAAATCAAGTTAAGAGTTCAGAGTGGAGAGTTGAGAACTAAAGGACTTTTGGAAATTTCGATAA